>JBJMLZ010000272.1:0-21846 GCA_045805035.1 Bacteriovoracaceae bacterium | reverse complement strand
TCATTCTGTCGTCCGGAAGGCGGCCGAGCCGAAGATCTGGATCGTCAAGCTCATGGACGGAAGAGTTGGGTTCTGGAACGAGGAAGAAGACAATGCACTCAGTGGCGAAAGTATTGCGAGCTCTGTGATTGATGCGAAACTTTCTGAGCATAACGAACTCTTCGATGTCAGAATTATTGGCTCGGTGGAAACTCCCGAGCTTGGAAGCGCAGAGAAGTCTCTTACTCCTCCACCCTATACTGCTACCGTCTATCCTACTTACAGTTTCGCGACCGATGTCCTGAACAACATGAGAAGAACCTGGACGCCGACTTCTCAGTGCTATGATCGCGCACACGTCTGGGTCTATGATGAGTTTTACTGGCATCATCGGTATTTTCAGAAAGTTTTCGTCTTCTTTTCTGATTCCTACATCAGTCGCTACAATTATCCGTGGTGGTTTCACGTTGCTCCGTACGCCATGGTGAAACTGAAGGGTGAAGTTGTGGAGCGTGTGATGGATCCAGCGTTCGCGCAGTATCCATTAAAGTTCAAGCTCTGGACGGATCTCTTCATGAAGAACCAGGCCGAGTGCAAAGTCGTCGACAAGTACTCTGATTATTCAGGGCATCCGAATGAAGATGACTGCTACATCATCAAGGCCTCAATGTACTTCTGGCAGCCGAGGGATCTGGAAAATTTTGAGAAATCCAGTGTTGAGAAAAAGAACTTCTTTGATTGGGAGCTGAAATATGCTTACGAAGAAGGATTTGGAATTTCGATGTAAAAAAGGGCCCTTTCGGGCCCTTCGTTTTTTTAAAGCGGTTTTTTCTTTCCAATAAAGAACAGCACCCCTGCCATTCCCATAAAGACAATCAGCGAGAAGAGATCAGAAGTTCCGAGCGTCCCCATCGCCTGAGAGAAATCCATCTTCGTGGCAACTCCTTCAAGCACCTGCGTGAGGGCAAGAAGAATTCCGGCGATCGCACCACCTGCGATGAGGCCCGACGAGAAGAGCACTCCGGGACCGGTTTCTGAATCCTGTTCCGCTTCGTGAGCAGATTTTTTTCTTTCCACGAGGTAACGAATCACACCCCCGACAAAGATCGGCGCCGAAGCGGAAATCGGAAGATACACACCCACCGCAAACGGGAGAGCGGAAATTCCGCAAAGCTCAAGCACGAGGGCGAGGAACACACCGAGGAGAACGAGCCCCCAGGGAAGTTTCTGCGTGAGAATGCCGTCGATGATGAGAGACATGAGGCGCGCTTTCGGAGCTTCATACTTTGTGACAGATGTTCCGTCGTCGCGCTTGTTGAGTGTACCGTTGATGCCTGGATCTACGAGATAAGTGACTGCACCCTGATCGTTCACGAGATATTTTCCCGGAGTGAGGGCCGCGAGAACTTCAGGAGAAGACTGCTCAGTCACCTGATAGACGAAGTATTCGTTTGAATCGTTCTTCGCTTCAGGCCCCATGACTTTTTGTTTTTCTTTAAGCTCAGAAACGTTCACGGTGTAAGCAGGAACTTTCTTTGAGTAGATCGTTGAAGCATCATTCAAAAGCTTCAGCGAGTAACCAATCACCACCGCCGAAGAAATGGCACCAATCAGGAGCCCGATCTGCTGGTACTTCGGAGTCGCACCCACGATATAACCGGTTTTCAAATCCTGCGAAGTCGTTCCGCCGTTCGAGGCCGCGATACAAACAACTGCTGCGATCGAAAGGGCGCCCACACGATATTCAGGTCCTACCCAACCGACCGCGAGGAACACGAGACACGTGAGAAGAAGTGTTGCCACGGTCATGCCCGAGATCGGGTTTGACGATGAACCAATCTCACCGGTCAAACGCGACGAAACCGTCACGAATAAGAATCCGAAGAGAACGATCATGATGGCAGAAAGAAGATTGATGTGAAGGGCAGGTGCAAACCACAAAGCAACTACCATGCCGAGAGTCCCGATGATCACGAAGCTCATCGGGAGATCATCGTCGGTACGAAGTGTTTCGCCTTCCGCCCCCTTAGATCCGCCCATGACAGATTTGAGACCAGACTTAGCACCACCAATAATTGTCGGAAGCGACTGGAAGAGGGAAATGATACCGCCGGCAGCAACCGCGCCCGCGCCGATGTAGAGAACGTAGTTTCTCCAGATGTCGTGAATCTCCATGTCCTTGATGAGAACTTTCGCCGGGAAAAGCGGCTCGGTGAGATGGCCGCCGAAAAGCGAGATCATCGGAATGAGAACGAATGATGAAAGAATACCACCACCCATCATGATCGCTGCGGTTCGGAGACCGATGATGTAACCGACACCGAGAAGTTCCGGAGAAACTTCGGCAGAAATCGCGGAGCCCTTGAAGAATGAGAATGCTTTTTCCGGAACATCTTTCCAGAGGCGCATGCCGACGTTGAAGAATTTGTAAAAGAGGCCCAGGAAGAATCCGCCGAAGACGATCTTGCCGCTTGAGCCGCCCTTCTCGCCGACGATGAGAACTTCCGCACACGCAGTGCCCTCAGGGTAAATGAGTTTTCCGTGCTCTTTCACGATGAGCGCGCGACGAAGAGGAATCATCATGAGGACACCGATGAGACCACCGAGCACTGATACAGTCATGATACGACCGAGATCGAGATCGTAACCGAGAATCAAAAGCGCCGGCATTGTGACCGCAACACCGAAGGCGATTGACTCACCCGCAGATCCGGTCGTCTGAACCATGTTGTTTTCAAGAATCGTCGCTTTTCTGAAGCCGAACATTTTCGAAAGGCCCTTGAAGAGCGTGATCGAAAGTACGGCGACCGGAATGGACGCTGAAACAGTCATGCCCACTTTGAGGGCGAGATACAGTGATGAGGCACCGAAGAGAATTCCGAGTACGACACCCATGATGATGGGGCCCGCGGAAAATTCTTTCAGTCGCTCAGAAGCGGCGACGAACGGCTTGAACGCTGTGGACATAAATGACCTTTGAAAGGGTTTATGACACAGATTGTTTCATGCCCAGAGCAGAATTTAAACAGAAAAGCTCGGATGATTATCTCAATAGGTCAGCGTCGAGCTTAAAAGGAGGCGCTTGGCGAGGTAGATCCGCACATCAAGAACCTTTGGTCCTACGAGACGGATAATCTCTTTAAGTTCTTCCGCACGGAGGTTCAATTCCTCGCACCAGAAGTTCAGGTCCCACGGTTCTTTCAGGTCAATTTTATTCTCAGTTTCGACGGACATTTCCATACTCACCTCACTCACCTATTGATAGCGTCCACACATGAGAGAGTAAATTTAAGGATAACTCAATATGAAGGGCCTCTTCGATCCGCGATAAAATTTCCCGAAGAAGGAGAACACCCATGAAGATGTACTTAATCATTCTTGCCCTCGCCTCAATCACGGTCCACGCAGCTGATAAAAAAAAGATTCCGGAGACCGACATGAGAGAAGGCACCAAGGCAGTCGACGAGAAATATCTGGATGATCTTTCCGGAACCAATATCCCGGAACACAAACCGGTATCTTCGGCTTCGGATCGCACGCACCAGATGGAATCGAAGAAGTCGCGCCAGTATCAGGAAGAAGATGTCGGTGGGGCACTTAAAAAGCAGAACTAGAGCGATCGTAGAGCTCGCAGTGACCGTCTTTTTTGACCATCACTTCGTCTGAGTTCATGATCTCTTTCCACGACGTATGCGCACATGCTCCTGCGCGGGCGAAATCCGCGTGGTGGCGATACCACACGCAGGTCCCGCAATATTTATTCTTTTTCAAAGTCTCCAGCGTAGGCCGCGGAAGATAGCGGTGAAAGCGCGGTCGCGCCCAGATCTTAGTGGATTTATCGCCGAGAAAGTAAATGGTTTGCCATGAGGCATAGACAAGAAGACCGATGCTCAAAAATCCGGAGTTCGTCATGAAATCCTCCGGTCGGGAGATTAGGGAAAAAAGAAAATTTCAGCAACTTCAGATGACCTTAACTTGCTTGCCCTTGTACTCGACGAGCTGTCCGGAGCGGATTTTGCAACGTTTCCGGAGTTCAGTGGCACCGTCAACTTTCACCTGCCCTTCCGCGATCACGTGCTTGGCCTCGCCGCCGGTATCAGTAAGATCGGTTGCTTTCAGGAGATCACAGAGGGCGATGAACTCATCGCCCTCACGTAGTTTAAATTCTTTCATGGAGAAAGATTACCATCCGGCATCACGAAATGCCCAGTTAACTTCCCACTTAATGAAATCCGTTTTCTCATAACCGGTATTCTCATATGTCTCGAGATCCCGCGGCTGCCAGAAATACATCGAGGCCGGATGGAGATAACAGTGCTCAGTGTCCTGATGTTGACTGTAGTCAGAATACTTTGTGATCATCGGACAATCGCGCTTGGAGTAGATGAATTTGTCCGTCCAGGTTTTGACCGGTACCGCATGCTTCATGAATGTGTGATCCAGCGTGATTGGCTCATTATTCACGTACGTCATCGGCGTCACGTGGAACCACCACTTGTAATGATATTTCCAGATGTAAGCACGAGTGAAGAACATGAAAAGCTTCATTGACTTCAGACCAGAGCGTTTGAATTCATCATACGTCCAGACGTGAGCACGGTTGTAACATTGATGGTCCCCGCGGACCTTTCTCATATGTTGAAAGATGTCCTCGGCATCATCCATGGATGAGAGATTGGACGGATCATAGCTGATCCTCTTTTGTGCCGGAAGGGATTCTTCAGTGAGACCTTTCGGAGCAGGAACGACACCGGCACCAAGGAAATTACTCTTCTCATCGAGTTCAACATCCAGCCATTCATTTTTTGAATGAAGAAGAGTTGAAAGCACAGACTTGTCCGCTGAGGAGACAAATCCCACGCGCCCATTTTCAAAACGCACTATATGCGGCCGCTTTGAATCCGGTGAACGTTCGACAGAGTGAATTCTTGTGGTCAGGCGTTCAGCATGCAGAGGCAAAGAAAACGAAAAGATTAAAACGATGAACGGAAGTAACTTCATGTAGTCCTCCTGTGACTATTTTCCTGGAGGTATTTTTTCCTTTTTCATATGACTAAGGTTCTTAAGTTCATCTCAATCATGGCCATCCAGATCAGTCGCCTTTCTTCAGGAAAATTTCCGGAGCAGGCCATTCAATGCCATGGGAAAATATCCATGGAGGTATGCATGAAACGCATGATTTTTCTTCTTCTCCTCTTCAATGTGCAGTTCGTCCTCGCGCAAAGTGATCTCATGCCGGGCGGGCCATTGGACACCGGGACACTGAATGCAGGAGATGTCGCAGGAGAAGCCGCGAGAAACGCCAACCAGATTAGTCCGCATCAAAACTACTCCAATAAACAAGAACAGCAGCGTGAGGAAGAGCTGCTCGAGAATCGTTACGATGTTCCGGATGAAAAAGAACAGCGTGACTTCAACAAGAACGGAACTCAGGAACCGTAACGAAAAAGCCGTGACGGAATGTCACGCGAATCATCGTCAGTCACAAAGTACATGACGTCGCCATCAAAAGCGAGGCCTTCGGGCTTACCCTGAAAATCGATCGGAGTCAGCGAACTGACTTTGTGGTGAGAGAGTTTCCCTATAAATGCACCTGACACTTTCCCATCCAGATACGTGGAAGAAGAATTTTCCGCGACCGCAAGGAAATGAATTTCACCCTTGTGAAGGGCCGCATCGGTGATCGAGACCTGGACATCATTCACTTTCGGCAGCTCCAGGGGAATGAAATCAAATTTCTTAGACTCAAGATCTTTTAAAATGACGAGACCATTCTCACCCTTCTCTCCGTTCCCACGCTGGAAAAGAATAAGCTTATCGTCTTTTTTGATCGCGCCTTCGATATTCAGGTCCGGAATGTCATTGAGACTTTTGTAGAGTTGAGTGAGATCAATCTTCTTCTTATCAACAACGTTTCCGAGTTTATCAAGCTCAATGCGCGCACCTTCTGTGCGGTTTTTCCGGGAGAAAGATGGAAGAGCGTAAAGAAAGTGTTCATCGAGGAAGAGCGACTCAAGATCCGGTTTCTTTTTCTTCCTCTTCTCGGGGTTTTCCGGAAGTTCTTTTTTCCAGAGTCGGATATAGGAATCATTCCCCTTGAGGTCCGTCACAAGCAGGGACACTTCATCATCGGCGCAGATAAAAAATTTCCCGCCAAAAATAACAAGCCCGCTTCCGGCGGAAATCGGAAGCGGGCGAATAAGTTCAGGACGAATGGAAGACATTACTTCTTTTTCTTCTTCGCTGGTTTTTTAAGAGGGGCAGCTTTTTTCTCAGGCGCAGGAGCTGGAGCGGCTGCTGCGGCGGGAGCTTCCCCGCCTACCCGGCGAATAGACTTGATCATGACTGTGTCCATCGGAACGTTCTGGTGATAGCCGATGTTTCCGGTCTTCACCATCTTGATCCGATTCACGACATGCATGCCTTTCGTGACTTTACCGAAGACAGTGTAACCGTGGCCATCGGGCTGCGGGTAATTCAGAGAATCGTTGTTGTTCACGTTGATAAAAAACTGAGCGGTCGCAGAGTTCGGATCATTCGTGCGGGCCATGGCGACGGTGCCTTCATCATTACGAAGTCCGTTCTTTGCTTCGTTGATGATCGGAGCTTTCGTCTTTTTTTCCTTCATGCCTTCTTCAAATCCCCCGCCCTGGATCATGAATCCATTGATCACACGGTGAAAGATAGTATTGTCGTAGAACTTATCATCGACATACGAAAGGAAGTTCTTCACGGTTACCGGGGCCTTGTCTTCGAAAAGTTCCATTTCAATTGAACCCTGATTGGTATCGATCACGACAACCGGATTGGCCGCGAAGGCAGAAAGAGAAAAGAAAAAAGCGCACAGAAGCGTGAGACGCATGCATGTTCCTTGATGAGAGTTTCCTCAATTTTAGGCATCAAGGGGCCGCAGTGGCAACTGGAACGGTGATGATTTCGGGCCTGCCCATCTCCTGAAGCCAGCCGTAAACATCCACCGAAAGGCGAAGGGATAGAAAGATCAGGAAGATCCCGGCAGTGCTCATCACTAAGCGCATGCGCCGCGGATTCTGGAAAACCGGAAGCATGAGCCCCGCTCCCGAAGAAAGAATCAAAAACCAGACTAGTGAACACGTCGAAGCACCGAGGCCCACCCCGATTCGCAGAGGGAGCTCAGAATATTTTGATGAATAACCGCCGATCAGCACCACTCCATCAAGGAAGGCGTGAGGATTGACGACACTGAAAGTAATCGCGCGCATGACGCTCTTCCTGAGGCTCTTCTCCTTGAGCACATCAGAAAGATATACGTCTTCCTTCCGGACACGGAGCTTACCAATTCCGTATTGCAGAAGGAAAATGATACCGACTATACCGACAACAATTTTAAATTCAGGGAAGTGATGAAACAGCGTCGCCGCTCCCATCACCCCGAGCATGATGATTGTGAAGTCACAGAGAAAGCAAACGAAAGAAACCGTGAGGTGATAATGCTTTCTCATGCCGGACTCGAGCACAAAAAGATTCTGTGCTCCAATCGCGATAATCAAACTTGCTTGTAAGAGGAAACCCTCGAGGAAAACCTGAAGCATGCGCACTCTCCGTTGCAGGCCAAGAAGCCCTGCGAGAAGAGCAAGCCTTACGCCATGGTTAAGTCACCGGAATACGCTCTGGCACTTCCCGTCATGCGTGGAAATATGCCCGACTTAAAGATTTTTTAGAGGGAATTTTGCTCTACCAAGGGAGATTTTCACCCTTAAAATTGCGAAAACTTCCTGAGTGTTTTTTCTCACTTTCGTGAATGAGTTTTAAGAGTTTGTTAGAAGATTCTTCACGTGCAGTCGGCGCCTTTTCCCCACCCATGCGGGTCTTGACCCAGCCGGGATGAAAAAGCAGTGAAGTGAGCCATGGTTCATCAAGAGAAAGACTCTTCACCATCATGTTGAGTGCGGCCTTCGATGCACGATACGAGACAGATCCCCCTGAGTGATTGTCAGCGATGGATCCCATCTGGCTGGTGATGAAGGCGGCCTTGGGATATTGACTTTTTCTGAGAAGAGGAAAAAGTTCCCGTGTGAGAAAATAAGGTGCGATGGAATTGGTGACAAACGTCGCTTCGAAATCTTCCCAATTGTCTTCGCGATAAATGCCGGCGTTGTTGATAAGAAGATCTATCGAACTCCAGCCCGTTTCACTGATAATTTTTTTCCCGAGTGATTTATCATTCACATCACCTTTCACAAGAATCAGCTGCTCGGGATATTTCTGACGAAGACGGGCCAGTTCCTCCGACTCTTCCGGCTTTCGCGCGACACCACACACGAGATCTTTGCGCTCAAGTGTTTGCTCACACAACATCTCACCAATTCCCCGGGAAACACCGGTAATCACAACCTGATTCATAAGAAACTCCCTTTGTTCGCACGATACCAACAGTTTCAATGAAAAGTCCGATAGCATCCCATAAGAAAAGGGGCCACGCATGACGTACATCAATGAATGCTGCCAATCGATCCTTGTTGTGGAAGATGATGATGACATCCGCACTGCCATGATCGACGTGCTGGAGAGCGAAGGTTATCACGCCACTGCTGCCACTAACGGAAAAGAGGCACTTGATTTCCTCCACCAAAGTAAAAAACCGTGTCTGGTTCTTCTCGATATGATGATGCCGATCATGAACGGTCGTGAGTTCTTAGACAAAGTGAAAGAAGATACTTATCTCGCGCCGATTCCGGTGCTGGTGGTCTCGGCGATTGCGGACAAGACCAATACGAATGGGGCAGTGGGCTTTATTAAAAAGCCCGTGGACATAGATATGGTCCTGAAGATTGTGAATCGCTACTGCAGTGATGCGATGAAATCTAGCGGGGTCCCACGCTCGTCCGGCGAGGAAGCTCAACGTCCCCGTCCTTGATGTCCCTGAAGTCGGCCATGAACTCGAGGTCTTTATTGCGGCAATGGCCGGCGAGACTGGATTTGATCTTTCTGAAATCATCCTGGAAGCCCACATAAGGAACAAAATTTTCGTCCCTAGTGTTGGTCACGAGGAACTGGTCCCCTTCCTGGTAACGAAGTGAAACGACCTCGAGCGGATGATTGGAATCGATGAGATCCATGTCGTAACCGCCGTTCACTTTCTCCATGTGAATGACAAGAAACGCGTGTGAAGAAATTCCCTGCATCTGAGCAAGCACCCACATCGCGGCAGGTGACTGACGATAGCTCTGGTAAACGGCATCCATGCGCGCTTCCATGTCTTTCGGAGGAAGTGCGGAGTTACCGGAAATTCCCCGGATCCATTCAAAGTTAAAGACGCCATCAAAGACTTGCCAGTCATTGAGCACACCCTGAATCTGATTCTGATAAGCGCGGGTGAAACTCTGAAAGTCAGCGAAGCCCGGAATGGTCACAACACTGTTCATGTTGCGAATGCCGTTGATGATCTGTTGCAGTTGAAGCCAGTTTGGTTTTGCCTTTTCCGGCGCGTACTTCACGAGGAAGAAGCTGGAACGCTGATAGCGGCTGTGCCACCAACAAACTCCTCCATTCCCAATGCCACCGTTATTTTTAAAGGCCATGCGAGCAGATGGTTGTGCCATCAATGACAAGATGTCGTTGCGGTTTCTTGCGCAGAAATCGCGGGTCTGGGCCAGCACAGTCATAGGAACGAAAAGCGCCATAAGGATAAAGATTTTCATGGGAAAATCTTAGTTTTCTCCTCGGGCATATGGCACCTTACAATGTCTGGCAAATAAGGGTTCCAACACACCTGAAAGCTTTCAGGTGTGCTGGAACCCACTGATTTGGTTATCTTGATTGACTACCCTGACCAAAATTTTTCAGAGAGTCAAGGAGACGCGGTGGAAGAAGATTCAGGACCATGTCCGCAGTCTGGCCGATGATTCCTTCTTCACGAACTTTCGGTTTCAGTTCATTGAAGGCATTTGCCATAGCAACCGCTTCTTCCGAAGTGAAGGCCTGTCTAGCTTCGGCAAAGATGGTGGTTTCTTCTTCCTGAATATGGTGAGTGAGTGCATCGAGAAGTTTCTGTGCGACTGCGCGCCAGCCTTTATCGAGCTTATCCATCACCTGCAATGTGCGAAGAAGAGTTTCTGCTTCCATGTGTTCCTGATAGCCGTGGAACACAATTTTCTTATCTGCGTTTACCGCACGAAGAGTGTTATAGAATACTGACTCCTCAGCGCGGGCATGGGGCACAAGGGCATTTTTAATTTCTTCTACAAGGACAAAACGATAATCATCATCATCCTTAAGAGCAATGAGATCGTTCAGAAGCTGCTTCACTTCTTCATGGTCTGATTTGAGCACTTCATAAATTTCCATAAGTCCACCTTTGTTGGAGTTCATGTGGTCCTGAGTTGCAAGATCGGAACCATTAATCCTGAAACTTTCACTCAAACAAACTCCATTTTGTCTCATGTTGGCGTGAAGATTCTTATGATGTGAACATGAAGAGGAAAACGGAGGTGTCTCATGGAAAAACTGAACATTTTTTGTCTGGTCGGAGGGATCGCAAGAAACTCTCTTAACCGGAAACTTTTCAATGTCGTCCAGGAGCACGCACCTAAAACTGTGAAGCTGACTACATTTGAGATTCAGAAACTTCCCTATTTCTCGCAGGATCTCGAGAATGATCCGCCTGATACAGTGATTCGATTTAAAGACATGATCCGAGAAGCGGATGCAGTTCTTTTCATCACGCCCGAATACAATCGTTCGATTCCGGGTGTTTTAAAAAATGCGGTCGACTGGGGGTCTCGCCCATACGGGCAAAACCTCTGGGACAAAAAACCCGCGGGTGTCCTCGGTGCTTCCATCGGCGCCATCGGCACCTTCGGAGCGCAACACCACCTTCGTCAGATCCTTGCTTATCTGAATATGAGTGTCATGGGACAACCGGAATTTTATTTCAATGCTTCGAGCTCCTTTGACGACAAGGGCCGGCTGATTAATGAAAAGTCCAAAGAGTTTGTACAAAATTATTGGAATGCATTCCTCGCCTGGATTGAGCGCGTCGGTGAACAAAAAGCTCCGCGCTTAGAGGGAGTTTTCCCTGCAACAGGCAAAGGAGATTCCCCCTATGCGCATTAGACCCGCAAGGACTTTATTGCCATCATGATTCCCTCCTAAAATATCGGCAAAGTGAGGAGCTCTATGAAAAAGATCCTGTTCTTACTCTGCCTCGTTCTTGTTACTACTCAGGCGTGGGGGCAACAGCAATTCGCCGACACTGATCAATATCCGGAAGAAGGCCCGCAAACTCTCGAAGAAAGTGAGCTCACTGGTTCACGTGGACTTCCGCCATCAGATTACGAAGAGGTGCCGCGTGAGGAACAACAATATTCCGCCGACAATGGAAATCCGGTGACGGAAGACCCTGCTCCGCCGGAAGATGTGTATGAAGAAGACGAACAATATCTGGAATAGTTCAGAGATCTTTATCGCTCACTAAGTTTTCACTCACCATTGTTCTGAAGGTGAGTGACCAGCGCTCCGTTTTAGCGGGTGGGATATGATGTTCCCAGCGCCAGCGCGCGATTCCGGTCATGATGTACGCCGAACGTCTCTCTAAATAGAGATCGATTTTTTTCATTCCACTCATTTCTCTTAATTTCATCTTGCACGAACTACCCAGCGAAATCCCTAAAAGATGTTCAAACGGAGGCGCGTCCCGATGCCAGCCGATGGGTGCACCCACCGGATAATGAGTGACAAGAATTTGCTTTATCCTTGCCTCAGGGAGCTTGAGAGCACGGGCGGCCTTCTTCAGAAAGGGTCTCAAAAAATCCGGCAGCGGTGGTGCTGCCTCGACGGATTTTCCGGAGAACTCATAACTCGTTCCGAAGTGGCGCACGAAGCGCTTTGCTTCGAATCCATGAAAACGAAAAGGTTCAAGTTCCATTTGCCGGAACTCCTGAAGGAGAAACTCCTCTTCATCAGTGGAAATAAAATCGGGAAAATAAAAAAGCCCCGGAGGATATTCCCCCGGGGAAAGAAAATCGAGTTGCATTACGCTACCGGAAAATCGTCAACCATGAGGCCGGTGGGTTTCGGATTTTCAATCACCACAAGATTATTGATATCCATGACACCTGGAAGTCCTTCCAGAACCATCTCCGCCACTTTTTTCTGTACGCGGCTTTCCACATAACCTTTCAGGGTGACAATGCCGTCTTTCACCGACACTTCAATGTCAGAAGCGTCGACGTCGGGAGCGCGATAAAGAGCATCACTACAATCTTCAAAGATCCGCTCATCGGATCGCTTGTAGTTCACAGGTCCAACCCCGGTGAAATCTTTTTTAATCGTGCGGGAGAACTGGCTTCGGCGATCATAGCTCGTTGATCCCAGCTGATAGTGCCGTTCGGACAGAACGACATCGTTATCAAACGGTGTGGTTGAACCGCGGCTCCATTCTGATTCTCCGGTGGGAGAATACTTATCAAAGAACTCCTTGTCCTCTTCAGTATTCCTATCCCGGGAGTATCTTACTTCATTCATAAACTCTCCTTTCTAGCCTGCGCGCCGGAAACTCTCAAACGACTTCCGCGCACTGTGAGTGATCGATCTTATAAAACTCAGAGTCGTGAGATCTGTGTAAAGACTATTGTTGAACTTCGTCCCTTCGTTCGCACCGGTTTTACTTTCTTCGGCGGAAGGATGATAAAGTCCTTCATTCTCTTCCTTGTGAGATGTCGATGTTCCCTTCTTCATTTCTTTCATTCTGGTTTCTGCGACCATGTCCTTTACCTGAGGGAAGAAGGTATCGATGATCGCCGAAAGTTTTGCCGGGCCACCGACAAAAACATCGCGCTGAGGATTTTCCGCGCACTTCAGGATCGCTTCCGCCGCCACATCCGGCGAATACAGTGGAGAAGGAAGACTTGGCTCACCTTCTTTCAGGTCATTCGTCGCGTGTTCGGCAAAAGGTGTATCAATCGCAGTTGGTCTCACGAGCGAAACTTCAATCGGGATATCGCGATCGCGAAGTTCTGAGCGAAGTGCTTCGGTGATGGCCTTCACTGCGTGCTTGGTTGCGGAGTAAATACCGAGAAGCGGTTGCGCCGCTACCGACACTTCCGAACCTAGGTTGATGATCGTACCACCGGATTGTTTCATACATTCAACCGCCACCTGACAACCAAGGCGCGTACCCCAGAAATTTGTTTCGAAAAGCTGGCGCTCATCTTCAATCGGCGTATCCATGAGATAACCATAAAGAGAAGTTCCGGCATTATTGATCCATGTATCGATGCGACCAAAGGCCTTGATCGCTTCGTCTCTTAGTTTCATGTGGTCTTCCATTTTTGTGACGTCGACTTTGACGAAGATCACTTCTCCGCCCTTCTGGCGAATGTCTTCGGTGACAGCACGAAGTTCATCTTCATTCCGTGAGCTGAGCACGACTTTGGCCCCTCTTTCGGCGGCCATCTTCGCCGTAGCGAGGCCGATTCCGCTTGTCGCTCCGGTGAGGACAATCACCTGCTCACTGATGGGTTTCATTCTTGACTTTGACATAAAGCACCTTCCTTCCTGGTTCAGCTGAACTCTTTGATTTTTTTGCAAGCTTCGTACCACTGAAAAATTTTGCGGCAAACTTGAGTTCACAGAAGAGTGATGTAACGGTTTCATGTTTATGACTACGGAGGTGGCCAATGAAAAAAATGATTATGTTAGGTATGCTCATTTCGCTCACAGGAGCAGTCTCCTGCAACGATATGGACTCACCCGGATCAGACAATCAGAAAATCCAGCGCGAAGAGGATATGGACTCAAAAGACCTGGACCACGATGAGTATGACGACAGCGATATTGGTACGGGCGCCGGAGAACCATCAAACGTTCACGTCGATCCCTCTAAAGGGCTCGAAAGTGGAGCAGCGGATCCCTCGGTCGATCCCTCTTCGGGTCTGGAGCAAGGGGCCGGTCATCAATAATGAAAACATACATGACAACCCTGGTTCTTCTTTTTGTGTTCTGTGGCTGCATGAAGTCCAAAGAAGATTATCGCCAGGCAATTCAACAAGTGCAGAAAGAAGAATACAACGAAGCTAAGGAACACCAGCGCCAGGAAGAACGCCGTGAACGCGGATCAAATGACCGCGAAGGCATGGGAATGGACGAATAGTCAGTTCTCCACGATCCAACCGGTCGCCGCCAGAAGCGTCGGTGCCACGTGATCCGGATTTCCTTCTTCGGAAGTGTTGCTGATGAGAATGGTTTTACAGCCGGCGCGCTTTCCCGCTTCAATATCACTGATCCTGTCTCCCACCATGAAAGAACTCTCAAGATCTAATTCACGATCGCGGGCAGCGGCGAGAAGCATTCCCGGCTCGGGCTTCCTGCAATCGCAGTTTTCGTGTTCAGTATGAAAACAAGCGCGCACGTCACGTATTCCCAGCCGTTCAGAAATATAATCGTTCACCAGATCGACTGCTTCACGGGTCACCCAGCCCCGCGCCACGTCCGGTTGATTGGTGACAATCACCAGCTCAAAACCTTCTTCGCGTAAAAACTCTACGGCCTCTTCCACGCCGGGAAGAAAAGAAAATTCTTCGAGGTTATAGGGCGCGCGCGGTTTTCCCATTTTAAAGATGGTCTGGTTTATTACACCGTCCCGATCAAGGAAGACCGCGCGTTTTTTCACCGACGATCAAACTCGAGAAGATTGTGGATGTCTTTCACTCCCGTCACTCTTTCGGCGACGAGACCCGCATATTTTTTCGTATTACGGTCTTCGACTTTCCCCGTGAGAGTCACGACACCTGCCTCGACTTTCACATCAATCTGACTGGCATCAATGTCCCGATCCTGAGTGAGCAGTTCACACACATCATCCATGATCCGCTCATCCCGGCGAAGATAACCTCTTGGTCCTCTTCCGCTCTGGCCCTGGGCCGCATCCCGCGAGCGGGGTTCGCGATAATATTCGTCCCACCCTTCCCGGCGGTTCCAGTTGTAGAGTTTTCCATTCTCAAATGGATTATCCTCACGCCACTTCTGGTCACCACGTCTTCCGCGGTTTTCTGCCCACGGACCATTGATGGTATTGGCAGTCGCACGCGAGACTCCGCCAAATCGATTGAACTGATTGTCGTCTTCGTATTCAAAATCAGAATTGCGGAACTTGTCCTGCTTGATGCCGGTGTAGAAACCGTCATTCGCTTTTCTGTGTGATCTCTGTCCCATATCGTCTCCTTCAGCTGAGCGTGATCTCATTCCGGACGTCGAGGACTCCGGGAATTTCGCTCGCAATGATTTCGGCCAGGCGTTTTTCCATTCGATCGTGTGCGCGCCCTTCCAGGGTGACAATTCCTTCTTCGACCTTCACGCCAATATCTGAAGCATCGACAGTCGGGTCGTCCTGCAGGGCCTCGCAGACTTCTTCATAAATCCGCGCGTCCGAACGGTGGTAACCTTTCGGTCCTTTTCCCATAAAATTTCTTTGTTCCTCATACTCGTCGCGATTCACCCAGGTCTCGCCATCACGATCTTTTCCGCTCACACCGGGGCGATCTTTTTCTTGATACTCCTGGCCGGCGTAAGGTGAATAATCATCGTTATCAAAGCGGGGCAATCCATGTTCCCTCATTATTTCCTCCTTGAAATTAGCGCACACCTTTGATGAGTCCACCCGGATCGTCGCCGATATCAAATTTCCCTCGGGTAATCAGATTCACGACGTCTTTAACTCCGGAAATATCGCGGGCAAGATCTTCGGCGAGCCACCGGTCATCGCGCACACGCACGTGTCCTTTGAGAGTGACCACGCCATCTTTTACATCCACGTCGATCCTTTCCGGATCGAGATCAGGATTCATGAGAAAGGCCTCGCAGACCTCTTCTCTTAAATGTTCATCGGTGCGGGAAAAATTGCGCGGGCCCTTCCCGCGATGATTTTCGCGGGAGGCCTCTGAACGCGGATCACGGGACCAAGCAACGGAGTGTTCGAGCTCTTCGCCGTTGGCCGGATGTCGCATGCCGAATTCATCTTCATAAGTATCCGGCCGGATGTTTGATTCACCAAAACGGTTAAGCGCCGTTCCCATATGTCCCTCCTGGTCAGAGGGATATGGTGCAATTATTTTGCCATGGCCTCTTCAACGGTTTTCAGCACTACTCTCTCATCGACGGGTTTCATGAGACAGGTTTCCCCTTCGACGAGCCCCTGGCCCGAGAGAAACACGACTGGAATGTGAGCGATGGACTCAACATTCTTCTGATCTTTCCTGAAAGCAAGGCCGTCTTTTTCCGGCATCATGAGATCAAGAATAATGAGATCAGGTTTATCAGCGTTGTGGATAAGAGTATTGAGTGCGACCTCTCCGTCTTTAGCTGTCATGACGGTGTAACCGGCGTTCACGAGCATCTCTGCTACAATGAGGCGATGATCCAGGTCATCATCGACTACCATCACCTTTTTGCGGCGACGTGAAGAGACAAGCATATCCATATACTCATCATCATTTCTTCCGGTCGGATTGTGAACATTCATTTGTTCCTGCATGTGACCTCCTCGGCTTAAGTCCCTGCGAGATTCTGACAGCACGGCCATTGCTCGTCCAGTGTAAATCCATCCGATGTAAATCACTCAAAAATATCTTGATGCAGAATTGAGGAACGAAGCGTGAGAATTCAGATTGCTTTCATGTTCATGACACGAAAATCCTGATTAGCATGACGCCGTCAAAGGAGACTTACCATGCAGCCAACTTCTTCGCCGGAAAACGCACGTCAGAAAAGTTCACAGATCATGCCGCAGGAACAGGAAAAGCAACCTGGGATCGAGGCAGAGATGAATCCCGAACCGGATTATCGTCCGTTCTATAAGGGCGTCGGGAAATTTCAGGGACAAGTGGTGATGATCACCGGTGGTGACAGCGGAATTGGTCGCGCGACGGCGCTCGCTTTTGCCAATGAAGGTTCGCATGTGGCTATCATCTATAAAGATGAAGACGAAGATGCGATCAAAACCAAAACGATGGTGGAAAATTACGGCGTGAAATGCATCCTGATTCCCGGAGACGTTGGTGATCATCCGTTCTGTTATCGCGCGGTCGAGAAAACCATCAAGGAGCTCGGGCGACTTGATTGCCTCATCAACAACGCCGGCGAACAATACGACCAACCGAACTTTGAAGACATCACTGAGGAGCAACTTCTCTCGACTTTCAGAACAAACATCTTCGCTGAATTCTTCCTGATTCAGGCAGCACTGAAATATCTTCCACGAAATTCCGGCACGATCATCAACAATGCTTCGATCAACGCCTACAAGGGCAACGCTCACCTCATGGACTATACTGCGAGTAAAGGAGCGATCGTCGCTCTTACGCGCTCACTCTCTCAAGCGCTGATCGATAAAGGCATTCGCGTAAATGCCGTTGCTCCAGGCCCGATCTGGACGCCACTGATTGTCGCTTCATTCGATAAGGACAAGGTGAAAGACTTCGGGAAACAAGTGCCGATGAAACGCGCGGGACAACCCAATGAAGTGGCGGGAGCGTTTACCTGGCTTCACTCGAAAGAAGCATCCTACGTGACGGGCCAGGTGATTCATCCAAACGGCGGTTACATCGTTAATGCTTAGTCTTTGGCCTTCTCGGAGAACCGACTCTTTCTCCGGTGTGATTCCCTGATTTGTTCCGGGCCCCGGCGGATTCGCCGCGGGTTCCGGTTGAATATGAACTTTTTTCTGCTGGTACCTGAGAATTGAGGTTATTGTTTTTCATAGCTGCCTCCTGCACATTCAATGATGCAGGAGCTATGCCATCAGGTCACAACCTGTGTGAGCGCGTCGATCACCTTCTCAAAATTCTTCGCTTCGAATTTCTTGGCGAGCTTAGCGGTGATATCAAAGCGCTTTTCATAGTCAAAATCCGCTTCGAAAAGCTCATGAATAAAGTGGTGGCTCACAATAAAAATCGCCGAGAGCTGATTAATCCGTGAGGCATTGGTTCCCAGCGGAAATCCACTTCCATCCGGAAGCTCATGGTGCTGCTCAATGATGGTGATCGTTTCAGTGGGAATGAGATCGCGCTTCATCCGCAGTTTCTCCGCAATCTCAGTCGGGTGATTGCGAATATGCTCCGGCAAATCTCCACCTTCTTTCTCGTAACGATGAAGGATCGCAAAATCTTCTTTCTCGAGCATGATGTCACAGAGAAGCGAGGCCATGGCCCCCTTCTCTTTCACCGAGTCCGACTTCCATGGAAATTTATCTACGATGAGCGCACTCACGTAGCTCGTCAGCATCGCGCGCAGGAATTCATCCGAACAATTTTTCTTGAAGCGCTTGATGAACGCAAACAGCGACGGCGATTCCTGGAGCAGGGCCATCGCGCGGACATTCACGAGACGAAGCAGCGTCACTGTCTCTGTATCCACGCCCAGCTTATTGATGATATTCTTCACCGTGGCCATCGATTGATCGAGAGTCTCGACCTTCTCTTCCGTCACGGTCTTCGGATCGTAAAATTGCCGCGCACTCAAGCTCTCCTGGATCTCTTTCATGATCCGCTTCGACTCCGACTGACGGAGGAAAACCGAATCCACTTCTTTCTGCTGAAGCTTCCGGAGAATATCGAGGAATTCGTCGGTCGAATAATTCAGACGAACGTATTTTCCGCCGACAGAAAGATGAAGCTCGGCCCCTGCGAAGGAGTCCGCAAATTTCACCATCTGAGTGATCGGCACCCGAATGAGTTTTTCATCGTCATTTGTCTGAGTCATGAGTTTCCATTGTAGGGTCGGAAGAAGGCCAGCCCGCAAGTTGCTGTAGCGTGGTGAGAGAAGTGTTTAAACTCCGTTAAAATCCCGCTTGTTCTGCGGTCAAATGCCCATTTGGATTGCCTATCGGAGGTCCTGCGGTTTTCTCAAGTCGAAACTCCGCAGCTTTTACGAAAAATTTCTGATTAAAACGCCATTAATTTCCTGCGCGAATGAATTGCAGTTTTCCGGAATCTCGTACGCGCTTTCGGCCATCACATTCGGCCGGCCATGTGGCTCAAACCCTTTGGCCATGCTTTTGATGACAGAAATGACCTTTTTTAGTCAATATTGGCGCCGGCCACTTAGTAAAACACAGGAGGTTTTATGCGATTGTTTCTTGGAATGTGTGTGCTTCTCACACTTCCTCTTTGGGCCAGTACCCAAGTCACCCAGATCCATGACATCGATCACGGCGATCACATCACAGACGAAGCACTCGTCTTTTTGACGTCCGGGAAAGTTGTCAAAATCAACGTCAACGACACCGCTCTCTACGATGAACTTGCGAAAGCTCACGTGATGAAAGACTGGGTGGAAGTTGAGACGAACAACAATCGTGAGATCCTTTCCGTGAAGAAAGTCCCTGACGTTCTTCCGAAAGTTGCTCCTCCTACTGGCGGTGAAAAAAGCATCATGACCATCGATCCTCTCACTGGTTACAACCCAAGTGTAGCAAGCGAAGACATGGCCAAGCAGATGTTCAAGGAACAGAGAATCTGGTCGAAAGAAGAAACCCAGTGTTTTAACCGTGCCCACATCTGGACATACGAGTGGCGTGTGAAACACAACTTCTACGCGAAAAAAATATGGATCATGTTCACCAGAAAATTCGTCCGTCGCTACAACTTCGACTGGTGGTTCCACGTTTCTCCGATGATCAACGTCGCGATCAACGGCGAGATCCACGAGCGCACGATGGACAGAAAATATTCCGGCGGGCCACTCCCTCCACAGAAATGGGCGAAGATCTTCCTCCGCGGTTCAGGCGCTCAGTGTCCGTACGTGAAATCGTATCGTGACCACGCTAATTATCCGGAGAACGGCTGGTGTTACTTCCAGAAGTCTCCGATGTACTACTATCAGCCAATCGATCTCGAGTACCTCGATAAATTCGGTACGGTGAGAAACTCTTGGTCTGAACAGGACGTAAGAACAGCATACGCTGAAGCGTTCTCAGTTTATCCATAAAAGGACTTTAAGGAGATAACATGAAAAAATATACGAGGTACATTGGTCCCGTTGTTTTGAGTGCGGCACTCGCGCAACTCATTGCCTGCGGCGGCGGCTCTTCATCAAGAGGTGCAGGCTCAAAGAGTGGTGAATCACCACGAATTTTAGAATCAGATGCTGATGGCACATATGTATCGAACCTCGATACCATGAATAATGGCGTCGGTGGTGCGATCTCTGCAATTGCTTCTTTCAACAAAGAAGGCGACCGCCTTATGGCGTTCCTCCGTTTTAACGGCGGCTATCCAGGCATCGCTCACCAGCAGCGCGTTCACGTCGGTACGAGATGTCCAACCATGGCCGACGATACAAACGGTGACGGCTATGTCGACATCAACGAAGCTTATGCAGTTGTCGGAAAAATTCTTTTCCCACTCGATGCTGATATTTCCGGTCAGGAGCGTGGCTCATCACTCTGGCCCGCTGGCGATATCTATGGCTCTTATCAGTGGGAGCGCGCAACTTCTTACTCACGCTTCATCAGTGATCTTCGCGAACCAGATCTCAACGAAGAAAACGATTTCGCTAAACTCGGACCAAATGGTGACCTGAACCTTGATGGTCGCGTAGTGATGGTTCACGGGACAAACGCGCTTTCCAACCTTCCGGACACTGTAGGAACGCACGGACGTCTCTCAAACATTCAGGTGATGCCGATCGCGTGTGGTGTGATCCGCAAAGTGACGACATTCCCTGGTCAAGTTCTCGACGATCCTTCACTCGGCGTAGCTACGGGTGCGGGTGAAACCGTTGGTGGTTCATCGGGTGCTGATGACGGTGCCATTGTTCCTGTCGATGGCGTTTCTCATCCTGAGGAAGATCCGGAAACTCCGGACACAACGACTGGCGGAACTTCCGGTGGTACTACTGGTGATACCGGAACTTCTGGCGGTTCACCTCGTGAACATGACCATCACACTTCAACATCCGGCGGAACAGCTGGTGGTTCAACTGCAGGCGGATCAACTTCCGGTGGAACAACGGGTGATACAACTGGCGGAGCAACTTCCGGCGGCGTAACCGGCGGTTCAACAACTGGTGGAACAACAGGCGCAGCACCATTGAACTATGGTGATGACGATGATGACGGTCCACACCCAGTGACAATCTAAATTCTAAAAAGGGCCGCGCAAGCGGCCTTTTTTATTTCTTTGGATCCTTATATACTGGGCTCTATGAAATACACTCTGCTAATCATTTGTCTTTCAAACATAGCTCTTGCCTCACCTCCTCAACTTGAGAAATTGAAGCTCACGACTTCCAATTGGGTCTCACCGGATAATGTTGTGAAGATTCAATGGAACACAGCTGAGGAACAATTCTTTCTCACGAATCAAAACCGTCCGGGCTTCTCGTGTGCGATTGGTACTCCTCATCACCCATTCTCTTCGTGGGAACTTTTCTGGAACAAGAAAACTTCACAGCTCGTGGCCATTTTGAAAACAAAGAAAACAGAAACGAGAACGATTGATACGGATAAATGTCACGTGGAAAAACTTGAAATGAAGTAATGAATTCAAACAATACCTGAGCCGAAATGTCATAGGTATGCTCCTTGCATGTAGTACCCATACGAAAGGAGACCTTTATGGGTATGATTAAAACTTTTGTTAAGTATGAGGCGTTCAAGAAAGTTTTTGGAATTGTGAGAAATATGATTTCGAGAAATAAGACTCAAAGACCAGCGTAATAAAAAAGGGCCGCTTTCACGGCCCTTCTCATTTTAATCAATTTCGGAAGTCTTACTTCGTTGCTTTCGGAAGCATACAACCTTCTTTCTTCAGGTCGATGTCGAAGTTCTTATTGAGACATGAATAGATCTGGTAAGTCTCCTGACCGTACGAAGTGCCCTGAGCTACGCGG
>JBJMLZ010000271.1:0-31891 GCA_045805035.1 Bacteriovoracaceae bacterium | reverse complement strand
GGAACCATTTCCCTCGATGACAATGTCCTCGCCTTTTAGGGCCTTCCTGAGAAAATCCACGATCGCAAAGGCCGATTCGGGATGAAGATTTGTTCCGCTGAAAGCAAAAAGTCTCGCCACGGTTACAGGAGTTTTTGTTAAGCGATGAAATGTTTCAAAAAGCTCCTCTGCATTCTTTTTGTACTTTCCATAGTGTTCATGAGGTTTGAGTTGAGGGGCCTCATCCTCTTTGAGCGATTTGCGATCACTTCTGTGCAATCCATAAACCGCGCCCGAGCTTACAAAAAGGACACCTGCGGGATGAGTTGTTTTGGCCAGGGTAATAACCTTTTTGGTTCCCTCATCGAGAGTCTTTCGGAGGTACTCTTCGTCTCTGCTTTCGCCATCGGTGGAAGTCGCTGCGTGAATGATGTAATCAATTTTTGCAGGAAGATTCTCGGTCTTCAGGTTTTCAATTCCTGATTGCAGAATCGTAAGATCGAGATTCCGCCACCGCGAAGGAGAAAGTATTTTACTGCCGCGTGAAAGTACGATCACCTTGCACCTGGGGATATCAGCTTGATCCAATCGATCGAGGAGCGCCTTCCCAACGAAGCCGGTACCACCAATGATGAGCAGGGTTTTGTCTGCGAGCCCCTGAAGCTTAAGGTCCATGATCGTTTCCCTCGCACTTGTGCCAGAATTTATTCTACCCTACAATGAACAAAGAACAATCTTCCAAGGATCCCTTTGAAAGTCATTTGTATCGTTGCTGGCTGCTACAATGAAAAGGGAAACATCCAGCAACTTTATAACCGCATAAAAAAGCTGTTTGAAACTCTTCCTGGATATGATTTCAGGCTCCAGTTGATCGATAACAAATCGACAGACGGAACTCGCCAGGAACTTGAGCAGATTTGTGCCAGTGATCCTCGCGTGCGTGCGATTTTTAACAGCAGAAACTTCGGTCATGTCCGCTCACCCTACTATAATTTTTTACAAGCCGAAGGTGACCTGATTTTTACAACCGTCTCCGATCTTCAGGTTGATCCGGAAATCATTGCGGAATTTATAAAAAAACACGAAGCAGGTGCAGACATTGTCATCGGGATTAAGACGGGTGGAAAAGAAACATTTTTCTTCCGGCAGTTCAGAAATCTTTACTACTCTCTCGTGAGCAGGCTTTCTGAGGTTCCGCAGCGAAAAAACTTCATCGGTATTACGCTTTTGACGAAGAAAGCAGCGGATGCAATCAAGGCCATGCACGATCCCTATCCGTATTTTCGCGGAATGGTTTTCGAAGTGGGTTTCAATGTCGCTGAAGTGACTTATGTTCAACGATCGCGCGTTCGTGGATTCACCAAGAACAGTTTCCTGACTCTCTATGACGTGGCGATGCTGGGTATTGCTTCACATTCGAAGATCCCTCTTCGACTGATGACAATGACCGGATTTTTTACTGCTTTCTGTTCGCTTTGCATGGCCGTTCTTTACCTTGCCCTCAAGTTCCTCTACTGGAAGAGCTTCCGGATGGGCATTGCCCCTCTTGTGATTGGCCTCTTTTTTCTGGGGTCCATTCAGCTGATCTTCCTTGGCATCATCGGAGAATACATTGGCTTCATTTTCACGAAGCTAGAAAATCGCCCTTTGGTTGTAGAAGAAAAGCGTATTAATTTTTAGATCGATTTACTCAGCTTTATCCCTTCTCTGTTGATCTCTCCGGAATCTGGTATGATTTTGTCATGAGAGAAGAAATCCTGAGTTCCGTCCGGCGATTCTATGAATCGCAATCCAGTGGCCGTTTGGTCCCTGGCCAGGATTACCTTCCTGCTGCAACGAAAGTGATAGATGCAGAAGAAGTGCTTGCGGGAGTCGACGCCGTTCTCGATATGTGGTTCACCAGCGGCAGACACTCCAAGGATTTTGAACAGGAGTTTGCTTCGTTCATGGAGCAAAAGTTCTGCCTTCTCGTGAACTCCGGTTCTTCAGCAAACCTTGTCGCTTTCTCCACACTCACTTCTCCACAATTGGGCAACAAAAAAATTCAGCGTGGTGATGAGGTCATTACCGTCGCTGCTGGGTTTCCTACGACTGTGAATCCGGCAGTCATGTGGGGATGTGTTCCGGTATTTGTGGATGTTCATCCGCAAACTCACCAGATTGATATCACGAAGCTCGCGGCGGCACTAACTCCGAAAACCAAAGCAATCATGGTCGCGCACACTCTCGGTTCTCCCTTTGATGGAAAAGCACTGAGAGAATTTTGTGATGCTCACGACCTCTGGCTTGTGGAAGATTGTTGCGATGCTGTTGGGGCGCGCATTCATGGAAAGTCTGTCGGTACCTTCGGGCATCTTGCGACAGTGAGTTTCTATCCTGCTCATCACATCACCATGGGTGAAGGCGGGGCGGTTCTGACCTCTGATCCTAAACTCAAAAAGATCGCAGAAAGTTTCCGTGACTGGGGACGCGATTGTTGGTGTCCAACCGGAAAAGAAAACTCCTGTGGAAAGAGATTTTCCCAGTCTTTTGCCGAGTTGCCTGAAGGTTACGATCACAAATACATTTACACGCACGTGGGATTTAACCTGAAGCTGACTGATATGCAGGCAGCAATTGGTGTCGCTCAGTTAAAAAAACTTCCTGGATTTATCCAAAAAAGAATCAACAACTATCAATATCTCTCTCAAAAGCTCCTGGCCAGCAGCGGGAAGATTGAATTTGCCGGAATTCATGCCAATGCTGAGCCAAGCTGGTTTGGTTTTCCGATTATGCTTAAGCACGGTGGTTCTGCGGAGAGAAACAGAATTGTGCAGTACCTGGAAAAAAATAAAATTGGTACGCGACTGTTGTTTGGCGGAAACCTCACCCGCCAGCCACTCTATCAGGGAGTTCCTTACCGCATCTCAGGAGACCTGAAGAATACCGACAGAATTATGAATAATCTTTTCTGGGTGGGAGTTCATCCCGCTTTTGATACTGAACATCTGGATTACATCGCTAAACACATCGTTATTGCTTTGGAGAAAGGTCAATGAAAGTCGCAATTCTCGCCGGTGGTCTCGGCACCCGATTAAGTGAAGAGACTGAGCTTCTTCCAAAGCCGATGGTGGAGATTGGAGGAAAACCAATTCTCTGGCATATCATGAAAATTTATTCCTTCTACGGATATAACGACTTCGTGATTCTCCTTGGCTACAAGGGCCACCTCATTAAGCAGTACTTCCATGAATATTTTCTCCATCACAGTGATGTGACGATCGACATTCGTAACAACAGCGTTGAAGTTCATTCAAGTCAGAGTGAGCCATGGAAAGTTACTTTGGTTGATACAGGATTAGATACGCAAACCGGCGGACGAGTTCTTCGTGCAAGAAAGTATCTCGATGGAGAAACGTTCATGCTGACTTACGGAGACGGCGTCGGGAACATTGATATTCCTTCGCTCGTCAAATTTCACAAGTCTGGTGATCGCGCTTTGACATTGACTGCAGTTCAGCCTGAGGGACGTTTTGGCGCACTTGAACTCGATGGCCCCAATGTCACTGAGTTTGTCGAAAAACCCCGCGGCGACAACTCATGGGTGAATGGTGGCTTCTTTGTCTGTGAACCAAGTATTTTTGATTCTATTAAAAATGGCGACAAATCAGTTTTTGAAAAAGACGTTCTTTCGGACCTCACTGCAAAAAATCAGGTGAACGCATTCAAACATCACAAGTTCTGGAGACCGATGGACACTCAACGTGACAAATATCATCTCCAGGATCTCTGGAAAAATAAAAAGGCCGCCTGGAAACTATGGAGCTGAAGACTTTCTGGGAAGGGAAAAAAGTCTTCGTGACCGGTCACACCGGCTTCAAGGGAAGCTGGCTTTGCCTTGAACTCATTCGCCGGGGAGCAGTGGTCAAAGGCTTCTCACTCACTCCTCACACGAACCCGAACTTGTGGTCACTTCTTTCGCTCAAAGAAATGGAGAGCAGGGTGGGTGATGTCAGAGATACGGAAAAACTTCAGAAAGAGATTGTCGATTTTAACCCCGAGATTATTATTCACGCCGCCGCTCAAGCGATTGTGCTTGAAGGATACCAAAATCCTCTGGAGACTTTTTCGACAAACATTATGGGAACGGCGAATGTGCTTGAGGCCGCCCGCGCGAGCTCTCGGGTTAAAGTGATCCTGAATGTTACGACGGATAAAGTTTATGAAAACGAAAACACCCAGAAGTCTTTCTCTGAAACTGATCCTCTCGGTGCAAGCGATCCCTACTCCACCAGTAAAGCTGCTTCTGAACTCGTCACCGCCTCGTATAGAAAGTCATTTTTTTCAAACATAAAAGTTGCTACCGCCCGCGCGGGAAATGTTATCGGAGGCGGAGACTGGTCCGAAAACAGATTGGTTCCTGATATTATCCGCGCGGTGGAAAATAATTCAGAACTAGTTATCCGAAGGCCACAGGCGGTCAGGCCCTGGCAGCACGTGATTGATGTGAACGAGGGTTACTTGAAATACATTGAGTATCTTTACTCCTCGGATGCGAATTATGTTTCAGGCCTTAACTTCGCGCCGACATCAAATAAACCGTGGTCGGTGGAAGAAATTCTTCAGTTCGTGCAAAGGAAATTTCCAGAATTACATCTCAAATACCAAGTTGTTCCTGACAAACGTGAAGAAGCGGATTTTCTCAGTCTTGATAGTTCTCTTGCGCTCAAAACCATTGGCTGGAAAAACAAGTGGGATATTGCCGCGACGATTGAGAAAAGTTTTTACTGGTACTCAGAATGCCGAAAAGGAGTCGATTCGCGGGAGTTGAGTGTGCGTCAGCTCCGGGAGCATCTTTCGTGCTGAAGTATGTGTATCCGGTCGTCGCGATTGCTGTCATGATCGCGGTGGTTTTTTATCACTTCCCTACGATGGGCCATGACTTCCTGATGTTTCTTAGCTGGGCCAATGACTATCGGATCGCCTGGCAGAATCATGGTGTTTTTAATATTCAGTTTTCTCCCCAGCGTTGTCTGGGAATTCCCGTCTGGGCCAATCCGGTTGGCGCAAATTTCACCCTCTTTCATTTGCTTTCACTTTACCTGAAAGATATCTACGTCGCGGTTGCGATGATTATCATTTACGGGGCAGCGGGTTTCTGGGGCAGCAGAAAATTTGCCAATCTTTTTCAACTCGATGAAGAGTGGAAAGATTATTTCGCGATCGGGTGGATTCTTCAGGGTTATATCATTTCTCACATTGTCGTAGGGCACATTGGCTTTATCACCGCCTCACTCTGGCCACTCTACGCTTACCTGCTGTTAAAATCAGAAACCGATAAAAAACGAAGAATCCTTTGGACCGTCGTTTTCTCTCTCCTGATTTCCCATGAGTTTTATCTGGCGCTCGTTTATCTCTATGTGATTTTTCCAATGTCGTTTCTTCTTCTTCTCGTCGTCCTTCACTATCTCAAGTCGGATCTTGATCTTCGCGAAGCCTTGATTCGCTTCCTCGCCGGAATGGGGCTGTCCTTTTTCATTATTCTTCCGAAAGTTCTGGCGATGATGTCTTTCGGCCGGAATTTCCATCGAGACTCGGCTTTTGTGATGATTCACCCCCTCGCCGCGATCGAATACACTTTCATGAGTAAGATTTTTCCCATCCCGCTCAATTATCAGAAGATCACCGGTTGGTGGTATGGACATTGGGAATCGACTAATTATCTCTTTCCCATTCTGATGCTTATTTGTTTTGTGTATCTCTGCGTGCGCTTCCGCCAGCATTCTCGACTGGCAATTACAATGTTCGGCTTGTTAGGTGTCGGCGTTTTTATTTCCAGCGGAGTCTATCGCGAATTAGTAGCGTCCCTTCCGTTCGTGAAGTCTTTTCATGTGAACCCCCGCTGGATACTGGTCATTCACCTGGCGCTTTTCTTTTTCATGATAAAGTTCGTGCAGGAAATTAAGCTTACCAAAAAAATTGTCCCGATTCTGGTGGTGCTCAATCTGGCGATGGCCTTTCTCCTTGTTGATCCTCAGGAGATGAACCTTTCTTACGCTTACGGATCAAACTATAATCCCACCACGAACCGCATGTCCGTTTGCTACGAACCGATCTTTGGTCATCGTCTCGAGTTGTTTCCCATGGAAGAAGCACTTAAGGGAAGGTGGCTTGATCCCCGCTGTTACTTAAGTAGAAATCAGTGCTCTTCAATGCAGCTTCCCGAAGATAAAGTGAAGGAACTTCTTGATTACAAACTCCAGCCGTTTTCGGAATAAGTTTTTGAAGCGCTGTCCAAAATCCAGATATTAAATTTACATTCATTAAAGAATTCCTCAAGATTAATGCTCAATATTTTTTTCTCATTCTAAGGAGTGAACTGATGAAAACGTCTGTTTTCTTAACTCTTGGGCTGAGTTTGCTCGCGAGCTGCGCGACTTACCAGTATGCCCAGAAAGTTAAGACAATTTCCTTCGACGACAATCTCTCTAAAGGGACTGCCGTTGGACCAATCCGTGGTGAAGACTGTACTTGGACAGTCATGAACCAACAGCTCGGTGGAGCGCCTACAATTGATAAGGCATTCATCAATGCTAAGAACCAGGCAAGCGGTCTTACTGCTGCTGGTTTCGGTTCAATTGATAAGCAGAACACAAATGCACCAATTCGTTACATCAACAACGTAACGACATCTAACGAAGGCTTCAATGCTTACCTCTTCGGCAAGCAGTGTCTCGTTGTTACAGGCGTGGGGTACAGATAGTATGAAAACTTTAATTATTGCAGCTCTTCTCGTAGGCGCAGCTAGCTGTGCTCACAAAGTAAAAGTTCTTGATGCTTCAGCAGTTTCAATGACTCACCAATCTCTCGAGCCAGGTCAAAATCTGGTTGAGATCGGCGATGTTGAAGGTGAATTCTGTGCTGATTCTTTCAAAGATAAGGGCGACGTTGGCCTTATCGACATGGCGGTTCAGGACGCTCAGAAAAAATCTGGTGCTGACTGGATCACGAACGCTGCTTTCTGGCGTTCAGGTTCGTGTGTTAGCGTAACTGGCACAGGCAAGAAACTTGCTGCTGCTCCAGCTGCTGCGACTAAGAAGACAAAATAATCTTCTCGGGTGACAGTGCATGCACTGTCACCTTTCTTATCTCTTCACAAGTTTTGTAAAAAACGCCAACTGCTCAAATTCTTCAGATGATTTTTTATAGTTCGCCACTTCTTTCAGAAGCTCGCTCAGGGCCTCGTCTTTTTTGTCAGCGAAATCTTCAATCGCCTTGAAGGCTGGATCACCCTCGCGGATTTTCTTTTTATCTTCCACCTTCGTGAGAAGGTGGTCATTGAGCTTGCGGATCTGATCCGTTGTTCTGATCACAATCTCGCGATGTGTTTTCATTTCTTCGAGCTTCATATCCAGGTTCTTCATGATGAAAGGGTCTTTGCCTTTCTCGTGAAAGTTATCCACGAAATTGGCCTTTTGTTGAAAGTCACTTTCCACTTGATTCACAACCAGCCCAAGGCTTGTCTCATTCTTACGTAGTTCCTGGGAAACCGCAGGGCCTTGATAAAAACGGGCCACACTGCAACCAGTGAGGAAGATCAAGATCAGCAATGCTCTCATTATGACCTCTTTTCAGGACACATTCGGGGCCACTATGGCCCACGGCATCGGTCCTCACCTCTGAGAAAGCACAATTCATGCCAGAATATGCGGTCGCGAATTAGTTGATAAAAGAAGACGGAAAAATCCTCTGGGGAAAATTTCCCATCAGTGACGAGGATTCCAGTCTTCGTTGAAAGGCATGCGGTGATACGAAGAAATATCGGGATCATTTCCTTTGTCGGTTTCGTTATCAAAGGACTTCATAAGTTGATCGAGCTTCGCGCTAATCTCACTTTTTTCTTCCGTATATTTTTCTTCTACGAGTGAAGCAACAGCAGTGAGATCACCCTTCGTGTGATCGAGCTCTTCTTCACTCAGTCTTCCCCACAAGTTTTTCAGTCCGCCTTTGATCTCGGGCCAGAGTGTTTTGATTTGTTCCTGGTTCAGCATGCGCTCCTCCTGTGTGCGAATTTTATTTTGCACATGAGATGCCATGTACTGGTACGTGGTTTGCAATTTTCAGCGCCAATGAAAGGGGGATCCAAATGTCTAAGCACAACGAAAACCGCCGGAAACTTCACGTAGCCCAAATGGCCAAACAGTTGAACAAGAAAGATGAAAACGCATCAGAGGATACTGCAGATAGTAAGCTCGTTGAACAATACAGAATCATCCGTGATGACCTTGCGAAATTACGCGACGATTTGAACCGTGGCTATGATATGGCCAAAGAAGCAGTAGATAAAAAAACTATTCTCGGTGATCTGATGAAGCTTCGGGGAAATTTATAACAGAGTCATGTATCCACATGTTTGTGGAAGCTTGCCCCTTAATGAAAGTTAAGTGGCTCAAAATTGATCACGGTGTTATGGCATGGAATATGCCTGTTCTATTGGACGTGGGTCTCGCACATTACAAGGAGTAAGTTATGTTACGAGCTGCTATCGCATTTTTTGTTCTTGGCCTTGTGGCCATTCTACTGGGGGCCAATGGAATTGGCGGCATGTCAGTAGACATTGGTAAGACACTTCTGTTTGTCTTCCTGATTCTTGCTGTAATCAGCTTCGTTGCAAGTCTGGTGATGGGCAAAAAGATCACGAGAGGACCATAATCATTTTTTATTCGGGGCCGGTTACTGCCGGTCCCGGATAAATCTTGATTTGAGTTCACTAAGGTCGAACTCATTCAGAACTGTCTCCATTCTCTTCCTCGCGTGTTCACCAGGAAGGTTTTTATACTCGGCGATGATGAGTTCGTTTTTCATCGAGTGTTCCCAGCCGATAAGTTCTGTGACGGTTACTTGATAGCCCATCGATTCCAGTTCGAGGCATCTCAGGACGTTCGTCAGGTGACTTCCAAATTCTCTCGTGTGAATAGGATGACGATAAATTTCGGTGAGCACGGATTTTCCAATATTCTTCCCTTTCACTTTTCTTAACTCGGTGGCAACTTCCGCCTGACAACAAGGCACCAGCACCATGAATTTTGCTTTCTTCTCAAGCCCAAACTTGATCGCATCATCAGTGGCGGTATCGCAGGCGTGAAGGGCGGTCACAATATCGACTTTGGCGGGAACTTCTTTGCTATCAATGGAGTCCGCTACCGTTTCATTTAAAAACTTCATTTTCCTGAAACCAAGCTTCGCTGCGAGCTCGCGGGACTTTTGAATCAGCTCCGGACGAAATTCAATTCCTATCACCTGGCCGTTTTCTTTTTGTTTGAAAAAAAGATCGTAAAGAATGAACCCCAGATAAGACTTACCTGCACCGTGATCCACGAGAATAGTGTCTTTCCCATCGGTGGTCGCCGCTATGAGGAGTGGCTCGATAAAATGATAAAGGTGGTAAACCTGTTTCAGTTTCCTGCGAGTGTCCTGATTCAACTTGCCGTCGCGCGTGAGAATATGCAGCTCTTTTAAAAGCTCAATGGACTGGCCGGGTTTTATCTCTGGAATGTTGGTCATGCCTTAAGATAATAAAAAATCACTGCCCGGGCAAATCGGGCAGTGACTAACAATTCAAGCTTGGCCGTCGTTTTTTAGTGCAGGGTCGGCAAGATCGCCGTTGTTAAAGCGTTAGTCACTTCTGACTGAACGTCGATGGCGGAAATCATAAAGCACAAACGGTGCCGGCCATTTCCCATGGAAAATACCTGTTCTCTGTGGTCATTTGGGACAATCGCGGAACTCCTGACTCATGGACCTCCGCGGATGGAACACCTGAGCCGAAGGGTCTATATTCCTCACGAGGATTTATGTTTGTACCTGATGAGATGAAGCTCAGATATTTTGAACGTCGCAAGCGCGACCTGGATGAGTGTGTTCAGCATCTGAAATCAGGTGACCTTACATTCATCGAGAAAGTGGGCCATCAGCTCAAGGGGAATGGCGACACCTTCGGCTACCCGGAGCTTGCTGACATCGGAAAAGAACTCGAAGAGGCCGCCCGCGTAGGCGACCTCCAGATTGCTGCTAAAGCAGTGAATAAATTTTCTGATTGGGTGAACACTCAGATTAGTTGAGGTTCATTTCCTTGAGTTTCCGGTAAAGCGTTTTGCGGTCGATACCAAGGTCTTTGGCAGTCTGCTCTTTGGCCCCATCATTTTTATCAAAGATAAATTGAATATACTTCTTAGAAAGCTCATCGAGAGTCACTGGCTTTTCATTCTCAAAGCTGATTCCCGGAACCGCATTCGCCTCATCCTTCGCCTGTCCGCCGTAGTAATCATCAGTCGGAAGATCTTCGGGGAGGATAAATTCTGATGTCGAAAGAACGACCGCACGCTCGATAGCGTTCTCAAGCTCACGCACGTTACCTTTCCATTCATGGTTTTCAAGTTTTTGAATAGCTTCTTTGGTGAAGCCCCTAACCGCAACGTTGTTCATCACCGCGAACTTTTTCAGGAAGTACTCTGAAAGAGGAAGAATATCTTCCTTACGGTCACGCAGTGGTGGCATATAAATTGGAATAACATTCAGACGAAAGAATAAGTCTTCGCGGAAGCGACCTTCTGCAACTTCTTTTCTAAGGTCTTTGTGAGTTGCACAGATAATCCTAGCGGTGATGTCGCGATACTGGTTCTCCCCAATACGTTTAACTTTTCTTTCCTGGAGGACACGAAGAAGTTTTGCCTGAAGCGGGAGGGAGAGATCCCCGATTTCATCGAGGAACAAAGTTCCCTTGTTGGCCTCTTCAAAGAGACCGACTTTCTTGTCACTAGCGCCAGTGAACGCTCCTTTGGCATGGCCGAAGAGTTCGGATTCAAGAAGATTTTCCGGAATCGCAGAACAGTTAATGGCAATGAAAGGGCCTTCGCTCTTATCACCCAGTTCGTGAACTGCACGTGCGATCACTTCTTTACCAGAACCACTTTCCCCGGTGATGAGGACGTTCGCCTGGCTGGTAGAAACGCGCTTCGCGAGTTCGAGTGCCTTGCGGAAACCGGAAGATTTCCCGATCACACCCTTGAGGCCCATCACGTCTTCCTGGAAAAGACTCTTCAGGTTTGAGTTCTCCTGCTGGACTTCATTCAGGAAGAGTGCGCGCTGAACGGAAATCAAAAGTTGAGGAATATGAAGTGGCTTCAATACGAAATCGTAAGCCCCGGATTCAATCGCCTCTACTGCCGTTTCGACGCTGCCTTCTGAAGTCATGAGGATAATTGGGAGAGAAAACTTTGTTTTACGAACACGCTTGATGAATTCCATCCCCGACATCGCCGGAAGCTTGAGATCTGAGATGACCACATCACATTCAATTCTTCCCGATTCAATTTCAATCAACGCCTCTTCAGCATTGTTGAAAGCATGAACCTTGTAACCTCTCTGCTTAAAGAAACTCGAGAGGAGATCGAGGAGATCAAGGTCATCATCGATAAGAACAATGGTGGAACTAATTTTGAGCTTCATGGGGCGTTATTCCTTCGGGCGGGAAATTTTGCCTAATATAGAGGCAGAAGTACCCAGCGACAAGGTTAGGACCTTTTCATACATACTCCTAAGCGCTCGAAAACTCTCAACGTCCATCTAAGGAAATCCTTGAGATTTTCTTAGGGCGTCTTTAACTTTTTTTGCGTGCACGAAATGGTAAAATTTCCCCTGATGAATCTCGGTGAAGCGATGACCCATGTACTACGCACGAAGGGTCAATCCATTATTCAAAGCTTTTGGAAAGAAGATCTTCTTTCTCTTATCAGTGATGTGATCACTGAAGGAGTGAAGTTGTTTCAGGATAGTAAGTCACGACTGCGTTCGCTCACGATCAAAGAACTTCCCGGAAATATTTTTGCTTCCGCCAGGGAAATTCTGGAGATCGCGCGAATCATGCCGGAAAGAATTCGTCGCGCCCTTGAAGTCTTCCGCGAAGAAATGATTCATGAACTCGAAGAGCGCCCGGACGCCAGTGAAAAAGCTTTGTTCTCTTTGAAAATTCTCGGCGTGCTTTTCAGTTCAACTGCTTCGGCATTCTACAACATGAGAAATACCGGCAAGGAGCTTTCTCTCGGAAAACTCCGGGTAAGAAGCGCACTGGCCCAATTTCTTGTTGCCGAGATTGTGCTGAGGTCCTTTCGGCTCTTCTTGAAGCGTTTCCTCCACGAGCTTGAAAAAGAACTGACGGAAAAGGCCGATGTGGATCAGGTTCGATACTTTCGCCGTCTTCTCGACACTGGAGAGGTTGCCGAAAATACGGCCCCCGCAGATGATGATCCTGTTTTCCGGATCGTGGACCGTATCAAGAACATTGTCCTGACTGGTGATGACGAAGGACAGAAATAATTCTATCTTTGAATCATGAGCAAGAACGTCACCGAAACCCTGCAGAACATGCGCGAGAGATACAGTCATCATTCACTGGATGTGAGTGATTGCGCTGCGGATCCCTTCCAGCAGATGACGACTTGGTTACAGGACGCGATTGAGTGCCAGTGTGATGAACCCAATGCGTTTGTCCTTTCTACTGCGGGCGAAGGAAAACCTCATGCCCGTGTCGTGCTTCTCAAAGGCCTTCAAGACGGGAAGTTGTACTTCTACACAAATTATAAAAGTGCGAAAGGGAATGAACTCTCGGAGAACTCTTCGGTCGCGATGACATTCTTGTGGTTACCACTTCACCGTCAGGTGAGGATTGAGGGAAAAGTTCAGTTCGCTCCTGCTCAGGTGTCCGATGAATATTTCAGTAAGCGTCCGCGTGGCAGCCAGCTCGGGGCCATCGCCTCACCCCAAAGTGCGAAGGTGAAAGATCGGGCGGAACTAGAAGGATGGTTCAGGGATGCCGAGGAAAAGTTCAAAGACGTGAAAGTTCTTCCCCGCCCTGCGCACTGGGGTGGTTACATGGTCGTTCCGGAATTTTTTGAATTCTGGCAGGGAAGAGATAATCGGATGCATGACCGCATTGCCTACGAGCTGAAAAACAATAAGTGGGAGCTGTCCCGACTTGCTCCCTAAGTTCTTTCAAACATTCTGAACATGATCACTGACCAGAAGACCCCGACGAGGGCCCCTCCGATGATGTCACCGGGATAATGAACTCCGAGATAAATCCGCGAGAGACCCACAATCACCGGCAAAATCCACAAAAGATTAAATTTCCCCCTGAGATTGAGCGCCTGCAAGGAAAAGAAAACTAACAGCGTGGAGTTGGCAGCGTGAGAAGAAACAAATCCATATTTCCCCCCGCACTTTTGTCCAAATTGATGGATGAGAGGCTTGAGGTCATCCAGGCGACATGGTCTCATCCGTGTAAAAATATTTTTCAGAAGATAGGAAGACGTCACATCAGTAAGAATCAAACCAAGAATGGTGAAAAGCACGAAAAGATAAAAGCGTTTTATCTCGAGTGTTTTTTTTCCCTTCCAGAGAAAGTAAACAATCATCGGGATCCAGACAAACTGACCTGACAGAAACACCATAAACTGATCGAGAAAAGAAAGATGCAGGCCATTGAGCCAAAGGAAAAGTGTTCGATCGAGTTTGTTCAGGAAATCTGTCATGCGTGTGCTATCATCATAGCACAATGACAAATTCTCTCAAGTTAGGAATCGCCGGCGTTTTCCTGTTTCAGCTGATCATCGCTGCTTCTTTCGGTCTTTCACATGATGAGGCCTACTACTGGCTTTTCTCGCGACATCTGGATTGGGGATATTTTGATCATCCGCCATTCATGGCAGTCACCATTGCTCTCTTTTCATTTTTTCCTCATGGTGAATTCGCCGTAAGGGCAGGTTTTGTTGCCCTTCAGGCCGGGACAGTTTTCTTTCTGTTTCAGATGATCGACCGGAAATATTGGACGACTGCCTTCCTGCTTTTCTTCTCATTCCCTCTCGCGTCTTATACCGGACTACTTGCGCTTCCGGACATGCCTCTCCTCTTCATGACTTCCGTTTACTTTTATTTTCTCAGGAAATATCTGGCAGGTGAAAAAAGTGGAATCTTTGGACTCATCATCGCCATTCCACTTCTTCTCTATGCCAAATACCACGGAATTCTCCTGATCTTCTTTACGATCCTCTCTCTCCCGCGCCTTCTTCTCCGTAAGGATTTCTGGTTGATCGCGATTTGTTCAGTTCTTCTTTTTGCTCCCCATTTGTGGTGGCAATACGAGCATGAGTTTGCGACTCTTCGTTATCATTTCCTGGAAAGGCCTTCTTCGAGTTTCAGTATCCAGCGGGTGCTTGATTATCTCGGGACCCAGATCATTCTCACAGCTCTTCTGTGCGGGCCGGTTATCTGGTGGCAACTGGCAAAGTATAAAGCGCGTGATGAATTCACCCGCGTTCTCGTCTTCACCTCATGGGGTATTGTCGCCTTCTTTCTCGTTTCCACCATTTCAAAAAAAGTTGAGGCCAATTGGACTATTTCTCTCGCGATCCCTTTAACTGTTCTCCTCGCAGATTGTGAAATCTGGAAGAGAAGTTGGGCGAAAGCACTGCTGGCCGCTTCGTTCACCATCGCCATCATCGCGCGACTTGTTTTTGTTTTTCCTTCTCTTCCCATGAAACGTCTTGCCGAGTTCCATGGCTGGAAAGAGTGGGCCCAGGAAGTGAAAGGCAAATGCGGAGACCGGAAGATTCTTGCCAATAGTTATCAGATCGCCAGCAAGCTTTCCTTTTATCTCAACACTGAGATCAGCGCCCTCAATTATCATTCGAGAAAAAATCAGTTTGATCTCTGGAAGTGGAATCCCACAGGAGTTGTCTGTTACGTCACCGACAAGGCCGAATTTCAGGGAGAAGAGATCAAAACTCCTGACCAGAAGACCCAGAAGCTGGTCCTGAATATGAAAGGCGAAGATCTTTTGGCGAAAAAACTTGAGAGTCTTAATCAGAAAACAGATAAGCCTTGAACTTTTCAATGCCTTGCCGTTAAGTAACCATATGTTTCTTCCTCGCCTGAATCTTCAGAAATCCTACGACAAGGTGAAGTTCCTCACCATCCTCCAGTTCGTGATGGTGGTGATGGCGTTTGTCGCTGAAGCGCTGGCAACGAAGTCGATGTTCTATTTTTCATTCATCTTTCAGACCGTTCTCCTTCTTGCAGTTTTCAATTTTTACTGGAACGCACTTTCCAATCTCTACTACTCGTACTGGAATCTCTCTCTGGTCCTCTGCATTTATTTTCTTGTAGGCATTATCAGAAACTTTGCCGTCGGTTATCCCATGATCGCAGTGCTTTTCGTCCTCGCGATGACCTTCATGATCATGGCCTGCTATATTGTCTCGTCGCCGATTTATTTTCCGCGCGTGCATTGGTGGGAATATGATTTCCGTTATCGCGCGGACATCCGCTGCTGGGTGGAAATTGATAATCAACAGTACATGGGAAGACTTTCGGATCTCCGTCGGGGAGCCGCTTGCCTGGAATTGTTCCAACACACCAATGTCGGTCATCCGATCCAGATTCATCTGGAAGTCCTCAACCAAAATTTCACACTTCACGCGGAAGTGAGATCCAAGCGCGAACCAATTATCGGCCGCTCGATTGTTTACGGGATCAAGTTTGTGAACTTTGATCTAGAACAGAAACAGCGCCTGAAACTACTCACGAACTACTGGCGTGAAAGTAAAAAAATCAAAATCAGAAATAAGTTCGCAATCTCTCAGAAGTAATTATGAATTTCACGCTCAATGATCATCTCTGGTTCATGACCATGGCGCTCGATGAAGCCGAGCTTGCTTATCGTATGCAGGAAGTTCCGGTGGGTGCAATTCTCGTTTCTCCTGACGGTGCTATTCTCTCGCGCGGTCACAACCTGAAAGAGTCACACTTCAATCCGATTGCTCACGCAGAAATGCTGGTGCTCACTGAAGGTGCGAAGAAGCTCCAGAACTGGCGCCTCACTGATTGCTATTTGTATGTGACACTTGAACCATGTCCGATGTGTCTTACAGCTCTCGTGCAATCGAGAGTGAAGGCCTGTATCTTCGGTGCTTATGACCAGAAAGGTGGAGCACTCAGTCTTGGTTATCATCTCCATCAAGACAAAAGGCTAAATCATCAGTTTTCCGTCATGGGCGGCGTGAGGCACTTTGAATGCTCGAAGATTTTGTCCCAGTTTTTCAGAGAAAGACGGACATCGTACGCTCAGAAATAGTTGTCGATAATGATGCCTCATGATAAATAATTCTCTCTTTTTCAACGATGGAGATGTGTCCGAGCGGTTGAAGGAGCACGCTTGGAAAGCGTGTAACGGAGAAATCCGTTCCAGAGTTCGAATCTCTGCATCTCCGCCATCGTTTTTCTAAGAAGTTTACTTCCTTTACAGATTTTCCCCTCTCCATTAGTATGTCCGACGGCAGTCTAGAGCATTTCGCCGCAAACCCCGCCAGGCCAGGAATGGAGCAACGGTAGTGGTTTGGAGTGTTGTTAGGCTGCCGCTTATTCCAGCCGTTTTGCCCTCTGTGTCTCAAATTTTCTTACATCAAAATATTCACGAAAAATCGAAGCATCTGCGCAATGACTTCGTCCTTCCGCTCCCCTATTTTCCAGCACGAAAACCTAAAATTTTTGGAGAGTTATGGCCTATCAGGTCCTGGCCAGGAAGTGGCGACCGAAGCAATTTGAAGAAGTTGTTGGGCAGTCGCATGTCACGCGTACGCTGCAGAACGCGATCAAGCAGGAAAAACTCGCGCACGCCTATCTTTTCACCGGAACTCGCGGCGTAGGAAAAACTTCCATTGCCCGTCTTTTTGCGAAGGCCATTCGTTGTGAAAATCGCAAGCCGGATTGCAATCCATGTCTCGTTTGCCGGTCATGCAAAGACATTGATTCCGCCAACTCGATGGACTACATCGAAATCGACGGAGCTTCTAACAACTCAGTTGATGATGTTCGTTCACTCATTGAGAACGTTCAGTATCTCCCGACAAGCGGAAAATATAAAATCTATGTGATCGATGAAGTTCACATGCTTTCGGTGAGTGCGTTCAATGCCCTCTTGAAGACTCTCGAAGAACCACCTCAGCACGCGATCTTTATGCTCGCGACAACTGATCCGCAGAAACTTCTCGGGACGGTGATCTCGAGAACTCAGCGCTACGATTTCAAAAATGTTCCGGTGGAGCAACTCACTCAGCACCTGATGAATATTGCAAAAGCGGAAGGCATTACCTTCACTTCACCAACCGTGCCGAAGCAGATTGCTGAACTCGGCAAAGGTTCCGTTCGCGATTCACTTTCTATTTTTGATCAGGTCCTGGGTCTCTCTGGCGGAAAAACGGTCAGCGATGAATCAGTTGCTCATGCCGTCGGACTCGCTGGCACCGGTGCGATGAAGGATCTCCTCACGAGTCTTCTCACAGGCGAAACAAAAAAGATGACTTCGGTTTACACGAAGGTGATTGAAGAAAACGTGGATCTCAAAAAACTTTGTGACCAGCTTCTCGACGGACTTTATAAGGTCATTAATCACATTGATGACCAGGGCAAGCTCTACACTGAAAGTGTGATCGAGAAAAATGCACTCACGAACATGACGATAGCTGAGCTTTTCTGGATTTATGAAACGCTTGCCAAGGATATCTCCTGGGCACTCGAGAGTATTAATCCGGAGAAAGTGGTGCTGGTTCTCCTTCAGAAGGTTGCGCTTAGAAGAACCATTCTGAAAGGCGATGACCTGAAAGTGGAAGAGGTTTCACAGACGCCGGGAAAGTCTGAGGCCAGAGCTTCATTGAAAGTCGAAGCTCCTAAGAAAATGGCAAAGACATGGAATGACTTTCTGGTTTACCTCCGCCAGACATCGGCGGCGACTGCGGCGAATCTTGAGCACGGAAATCTTCTGGAAGACATCAACTCCAACATGCGACCATTAATAATTAATGTCGCGTTCCCGGAAGACGCCGGAGTGTTCAAAGAATACGTAGAAGAAAAAGAAGTGTACGCGCGACTCAAGAATCACCTGTCGGACTTCTTTGAGGTCGACATCGAAAAGATTCAGTTCAAGGCACATCTTCTGACTTCGGAAGAAAAGAAAGACAAGAATTTCCGCACGAAGGTGGAAATAGACGATGAAAAAAAACGCGAGGAAGAAGAAGCGCGCAGACAAAAAATCCTCAATGATCCTTACGTCAAAGAGGCAGAGAAACTTTTTAACAGCAAGATCGATAAGATTATTCTGAAAGAATAGGAGCACTTTATGAACATGAACAACCTCATGAAACAAGCACAACAGATGCAGGCGAAACTTGCGATGCTTCAGAACGAGCTTGAGCAAAGAGAAGTTGAAGCTTCTGCCGGCGGCGGAATGGTGACGGTTAAAGTGAACGGGAAGCAACAGCTTCTTTCAATTTCAATTAATAAAGAATGCGTTGATCCAAACGATGTCGCGACTCTCGAAGAGCTCGTGTTCACGGCCGTGAATAAGGCGATGAAAGATTCACAGGATATGGTTCAGCAGGCGATGTCGAAAGTTACTGGCGGCATGAACATCCCGGGACTTTTTTAAGTGATTCAACTTCCCGAAGTGATCAAAGACGCAGTTGAGGCGCTCACGCGCTTACCCGGTGTGGGTGAGAAGACTGCTTTCCGTATGGTCATGAGCATGACCAACTGGAAATCTTCTGAGCTTGAATCTGTGGGAGAGGCGATTGCTGATCTTCAGAATCTCAATCTCTGCGAAGAGTGCGGAATGTTTGCCGATGAAAAACTCTGCACGATTTGCGCCGATGAAGATCGTCGTTCTGCTCACAGTCTCTGTGTGGTGGAGAATGCGAGTGATCTCATGGCGATTGAAAAGAGCGGTCACTTCCGCGGCACTTACCAAATTCTTGGTGGTGTTCTGAATCCACTTCTTGGAATCGGCCCGGATGAACTTCACCTCGATGAATTGAAAGATCGTATCGTTCGCAACGAAATTCAGGACGTGATCCTTGCGATCAATCCTTCGGTGGAAGGAGACGCAACTTGTGCCTATTTTAAAAGTATTCTTCCTGCGACCACAAATGTTGAGCGCATCGGCTTTGGAGTTCCGATCGGGGGAAGCCTTGAGTACCTTGATCCGATGACCATCACGAAGGCCCTCGAGAACAGGAAAAGATTCTAATGAAGAAGATGAGTGTCAGTGAAAGAATCAGGCTGGTGCTGGATCCGAAGAAGGGCGGAATCGATGCGCGACTTTTCGTCACAAGAGAAGACGGCATCACCGTTTATGATTCAGTTCAAAACCAGACCACCACTTCAGTTGCCGCTCTCGTCAGCGGTGTCTGGCAGGCTTCGGAAGCATTGATGGGACTTGTTCGCCAGAATCACAGTCCAATGGATTTCCGCCTCGGCTTCGACACATCATCTGAAGGTATTTACTTATTTCCTTTCGAGCTTGAGACAAAAAGATATTTCCTGGGCGCGATCTATCACGATTGTGTGAACCCGGGACAACTCAAGCGCAAGATTTCCATGATTAAGGAAGAGATGGACGTTTTGTTCGCCCAATTACCAACCGAAAAACCAATGAAGACTTCCGCCGGAAGAGAGGGATACCTCTTCCAGGAAATCTCAGACGAAGAGATCGACCGTCTCTTCGGTGTCCGTGGAATCTGACTATGTCATTCGTGAACTACCATACCAAAGAAATTAACTGCAAGATCGTCTACTACGGGCCAGGTCTCGGCGGTAAGACGACAAACATCCAGTACATCTATCAGAAGACCAGCGCCGGGAATAAAGGCCAGATGATCACGCTGAATACAGAAAACGAACGAACTTTGTTCTTCGATTTTCTTCCGCTTGATCTAGGCGAAATCCGCGGGTTCAAAACGCGCTTTCATCTTTACACAGTTCCCGGGCAAGTTTTTTATGAGGCTTCCAGAAAGCTCATTCTCCGCGGAGTCGATGGACTCGTGTTCGTCGCAGACTCTCAAGTGGAACGCATGGAAGCAAATCTCGAATCGTATGCGGGCCTTGAGAAAAATCTTGCTGACCAGGGTTACGATATATCAAAAGTTCCTATTGTTATGCAGTGGAACAAACGTGATCTCCCTAACATAGTCCCGGTTGAAGACATGCAGCTGCAATTAAATAAGAGAAAATTTCCCGCTTTTGAGGCTACCGCAGTCTCAGGAGAAGGTGTATTTGAGACGCTCAAAATGATTTCGAAATCAGTCCTCCTGAATATCAAGGGTGGACTGGAGTAATGAAGGAGTAAGCCCCATGGCCGAGAAGAACCGCGCTTTGACGAAGAAGCAACTCGAAACGCTGAAGATGAAACTGATCGCTGAGAAACAGACTCTCATTTATAAGGAAAGTCTCTCAACTGAAGGCACCACACTCGTTCTCCCAACTGAAGGCGACGAAGTTGAGGCTTCAATCTCTGACTACAATAACTCGCATCTTCTCCGTTTCAGAAATCGCGAAATTTTCTATGCAAAGAAAATTGATAAAGCGCTCAAGAAATTTGAGAAGAATGAATTCGGACGCTGTAATGATTGCGACAGCTGGATAAAGTTTGAAAGACTTCTCGCACGTCCAACTGCCGAGCTTTGTATCTTCTGCAAGGAAGAAGCTGAACGTGATGAATCAAGCAGCATCATGGGCCAGCAGTCGAAGTCATACATTCGCGCCGTCGATCTCACGGGAATGATGGCGTAATATGAGCATCAAGGTCGGTGTCATCGGCGGAAGTGGAATTTACAAACTTGATGCGATCAAAGTTATCAAGTCACATAAGGTAGAAACACCTTTTGGAAATCCTTCTGCCGATATCATGGAATGCGAAGTAGAAGGTTCATCGTTCTACTTTCTTCCCCGCCACGGCATCGGCCATCACTTCACTCCGTCTGAAGTAAACTATCGTGCCAATATCTTTGCGCTCAAAAAACTGGGCGTGAACACCATCGTGAGTATTTCAGCAGTGGGATCACTTCAGGAAGAATTCGCACCACGCGAGTTCGTTGTGGTTGATCAGTTCATCGACTGGACCAAAGGTCTTCGCAAAAGATCATTCTTTGATGAAGGAATGGTAGGACACGTTTCGGTAGCTGATCCGATTGAAAAGGGACTGGCGGAACGTCTGCATGCTCATTGCCAGAAAGCCGGAGTGAAATCTCATCTCGGCGGCGCTTATGTTTGTATTGAAGGTCCGCAGTTTTCTACTCGCGCAGAATCTAAAATCTATAGAAGCTTTGGTGCTGCAGTTATCGGCATGACAAATTGCCCGGAAGCCTTTCTCGCTAAAGAGGCAGGCATGGCCTATGCCACGGTGGCGATGGTGACGGATTACGATTGCTGGAAAGAAGAGCACTGTACGGTTCAGGAAATCATGGCGGTCATGAAATCCAATTACGTTTCAGCACAGGCATTCATCAAAGTTGCGATCCCGGATCTGGTGAAGACTCCGGTAAAGTTTGCGCCGGAAAATGCGTACGCCGTGATTACTGATGAAACTCTCAGGAACGCTAAACAGAAAGCGATCCTCGACGTCATTTTAAAATAATGTCCGAATATCTTTCTCACTACTCAGTCATGTTGAAAGAGTGCCTCGATGCTTTGGAATTGGGTTCCAAAACGTCAGGATCTCTTTGTTTCGCCGATCTCACTTTCGGGGCCGGCGGCCACACGTTTGCTCTGTCGGACCAGATTTCTGGTTCTATTGTTTATAGTACGGACCAGGATCCCGATGCGCTTAAAAACGGAAATGATGAAATTATCCGTAGGGGCAAGCAGGGTTCAGTCAATTTACTCCCAATGAATTTTGAAAAGTTTCCGGATTGGTGTGCTGAAAACAAAATGGAAGGAAAGTTCGCCGGGATCCTCATGGACCTCGGAGTTTCCTCTCACCAGTTTGATAAAATGGAGAGGGGCTTCAGCTTCAGAGCTGATGCTCCCCTCGACATGAGAATGAATTATCATGATTCTCATACGCCTACCGCTGCGGATTTATTGAACACGCTGAGAGAGGACGAGATCGCGGACATCATCTTCAAGTATGGCGAGGAAAGGCTTTCAAGAAGGATCGCTGCAAAGATCGTTGAGCTTCGTCAGAAAGAAAGAATCGCGACAACGGGACAAATTGAAGACATTTGTTTCCACGCTTATCCAGTGAAAGATCGCCATAGGGGCATTCATCCGGCGACAAGAACTTTCCAGGCGCTGAGGATTGCGGTGAATGCTGAGCTGACTGTACTTGAAAACACTTTGCCGAAGCTTCTTCCCTATCTCGCAGAAGGTGGAGTGCTGGCAGTGATCAGCTTCCATTCTCTCGAAGATCGAATCGTGAAGCACACGTTCAAAGAAATTGTGGAGGAAAAGAATTTTCCTGCTACAATTTTAACTAAGAAGCCACTGACGGCCACGGATGAAGAGCTGTCTCAGAATTCCCGATCGCGAAGTGCGAAGCTTCGTTTGATCCAACGGGAAACTCAATCAGGGAGGATTGATGGCGCTAAGAAAAAAAAGCGGTACGACTTTTAACAATCGTCTCATTGAATTTCTGTTCAACGCAAAAGCACTTCCCTTCACACTCACTTTCACTATTCTCGCCGTAGCTTTTGTTGGATTCCGGATGAAAGGAATTGAGCAGGCCTATCAACTCAACAACATCGAAAACGATATCTCGAAAGCAATCATCAGAAACAAAGAACTCAAAGCGCAGCGTGCGCGTGAGATGTCCGTTCCCAAGTTGCGCGAGTTTGCGGTGAAGTACGATCTTAAGGAACCAGGCCCTGAACAAATCATCCTCATTCCTTAGGTAACATGAAGAACAGAATCTTTTTTTCTTTCATTGTTTTCTGTTTCCTGTTTGCGGTGGTCGTAAGCAAGGCCTTCTACATTCAGGTAGTGAATAAAGAAAAACTCCTCGCCTACGCGAAGTCTCAATTTATCCGCGAGGTGAAAGAATATCCTAATCGCGGAAATATCGTTGACCGTAATGGCAGTCCACTTGCGATCAACGTTCACGTTTACAACCTCTTCACGATTCCAAGAAATAAGAACACCGATTTTTACCGGAAACTCAAAGTTCTCTCGCAAGTGGTTCCGGAACTTCCCTTTCAGAAGCTGAAAGGACTCGTGCAGAAGCGTAACAAGTACACCTGGCTCGCGCGCAAGGTTCATCTTTCTGAAAGTCAGCTGAAGAAAATCAAAAAGCTCGAAGGAATTTTTGTCGAATCTCACTCTGAACGTGTTTATCCCAACAAAGAACTTCTCGCACAAACACTTGGTTTTGTCGGCATGGACAGCAAGGGCCTGGCGGGAATGGAATCGAGTCTCAATAAAGACCTGATGGGTGAGCCGCAGGTGGTGAAATACATCCGCGATGCCAAGGGCAGACCGATCAAGTATGAGACGAAGGCGGCGGAGAGAGTCGCGCCGGATATGCATCTGGCGATCGATAAAGATATTCAGGGCGCACTCGAAAGTTATCTGAAAGAAGCGGTTGATTTTCACAAAGGTTTCCGGGGTGGCGCCGGAGTGATGGATGCAGAGACAGGTGAGATTCTCGCGATTGCAAACTATCCGAGCTACGATCCCAATCGCGCGACACAATTTCCGGTTGAACACAGAAAGCTCGCGTTTGTGACTGATCCTTGGGAACCGGGATCCATTTTCAAAACCATCACGATTGCGTCCGCGCTTGAACACAAAGTCGCTAAGCCTGAGACAAAGTTTTTCTGCGAATACGGAAAGTTCAGAGTCCAGAATCACGTGATCTCGGAAGCCGAGACTCACGAGAAATACGAGTGGCTGACTGTCTCGGATATCCTGAAATTCAGTTCCAACATCGGCTCGACCAAGATTGCTTTTGGTCTGAAGTATCCGCGTCTGCGCGAGACACTTGATAAATTCAAGTTCGGACAGAAAACGGGAATTGAAGTTGCCGGAGAGTCCAAAGGTATTTTGAGTTACAAGGCCAAGGATAAAGTTCGTCCGCTCACCCTTTCCAACATCAGTTTCGGACAAGGGGTTGCTACAACTGCGATTCAGATGATGAGGGCCTATGCTTCGATTGCCAATGGCGGCTATCTGATTCGCCCGACCCTTCTTCGTCATGATGAATCTCAGCTCAAATCGGAAAATAGAATTCTCTCTCCGGAAACTGCGCTTGCCCTGCAAAATATGCTCGTGGGAGTGGTGAATGAAGGGACAGGTGATGAGGCCCGGATTCCCCATTACGAAATCGCCGGCAAGACCGGAACTGCCCAGAGAGTTTCCAACGGCGGATACTCAGGGTATGTCGCAAGTTTCATCGGCTTCCCGGTCAACGTGAATAAAAAGTTCGTTGTCCTCACTTACGTTGATCACCCAACTGCGAACGGTTATTACGGTGGCGCCGTTGCCGCACCCGTGTTCAAGAAAATCACGCAATACATTCTCTATAAGAAAAAAGATTTCGCCCAGTTTGCGAAATACAACGAGAAATCCAACAAAGTGAATCTCGACGAAGTTCACAGCACTCAGGCATCAGTGACAAAGACATTCGCCCCGGGTCTCATGCCTGACTTTACGGGCATGGACAAGCAGAGTGCGATGCAACTCGCGGAAGAGCGCAACATTCAGTTACAGATGAATGGATTTGGCGTAGTAAAGAATCAGTCAGTTCCGGCGGGCACCGCCCTTTCAGGCATGACAAATATCCGGCTGACTTTCGAAGCGCCGACATATGTTGAATGAAAAAATTCTCTCACAAGTAAAAGACATTCACTGGAAGGTTCAGGACTCTGGTCCTGACGACCTTTTATTTTACCGGATTCCCGATAGCGATGAAGGTAAGCGTGCGTTCGCAGAAAGAATAAAGTCTGCGAAGTTTTCCTGGTTAGTGGTGAATACCTCTCATCCTGATCTTCCCAAAAATTCTTCTGTCATTGCCGAATCGCTGTGGCCAAAAATGCAGAAGGACATTCTCGATAATCTTTATCCACTGCCTAATCTGAAAATGATCGGCATCACCGGGACGAACGGAAAAACCACAACGACGGATCTCGTTCTTCAGCTCGGGCATCTCGCGGGTAAAAAGGGGATTTCCATCGGCACTCTCGGTGTGCGCGAAGCCGGCAGACAAATTCTGGATTTCGGTCTCACTTCTCCGAGCTTCATTGATCTCCGCAAATTTCTGCATATTTACGGAAAAGGGAAGGACTTCTGCGTGATGGAGGCCAGCTCTCACGCACTCACGCAGCAAAGAATGTTCGGAATTATTTTTGATAGTGCCGGGTGGTTGTCCTTTTCGCAGGACCATCTGGATTATCACAAGACCATGGAAGCCTACTTCGAGGCGAAGACGCTCATCTATAAACATCTGAGGGAGAACGCGAAACTCTTTGTTCCCCTTTCTCAGAAAGAACTGTTTGAGAAGCTCCATGTATTTCCGCAGACAGAAAAAGCGTACGCACTTCCGGAGAATCTCCCGCTTTTTTTCAGCACGCAGTTTAATCGCGACAACCTGGAAGTCGCCCACGCGATTGTTGAGTCAGTTTTCGGAACAATTCTGAAGGTTGATTACAGCAAGCTCACTTCTCCCGATGGCCGTTTTTACATTCGTCAGTACAAATCGAATTATCTCGTTGTGGATTTTGCGCATACACCGGATGCCCTTCTCAACATCTGTAAAGGCATCCGAAAATCATTTCCCCAACATCGCTTGAAAGTTCTTTTTGGCTGCGGGGGTGATCGTGACCGTACAAAACGTCCGCTGATGGGTGCAGTGGTGGATGAATGGGCGGATGAGGCGTATGTCACGAGCGACAATCCCCGCACTGAAGATGCCGAGCGAATCATCGATGACATTCTTCGCGGGTTTACGCGGAGAAACCCGAGGAAGATCGTCGACCGGAGAGAAGCAGTCAGAATCGCTTTTTCGGAATTAAAGCAGAATGAGGTTCTTCTTTTCGCCGGAAAAGGCCATGAAGACTATATACTCATTAACGGTGTGAAACACCCCTACAGCGACATTAAAGAAGTCGACGAATTCGTGAGAAGGAACTCGCCATGATCAGTCTCAAACATTTTTCCTCGTGCCCATCGGTGGTGAAGCAACCGAAAAATACTAATGGCTCGATGCCTTTTTGTACGGATAACAGAAAATATAAACATCCCTCAGTGTTTGTGGCGATCCCTGGCGCCAAAGTAAATCCTCTGAATCTTATTACTGCTCAGCTTGACCAAGGCTGCCCGATAGTTGTGTATCAGAAAAATTCTGAGAACGATGAAAGGGTTTCTGTACTTCAGGCGAAATATAAAAATACGGAATTTGTTCCGGTGACTGATTCGGTGACGTTTCTGCAGGAATTCTCTCATCATCACATTACGGAGTGGAAAAACAAAAATCCCAAGAATACAGTTTTCGCTATTTCAGGATCCAACGGCAAGACCACTCACAAGGAAATGCTCTCGCATATTCTGAATACAGTTCTTCCCGGGAAAGTGACTTCGACCGAAAAAAATAACAATAATCACCTCGGGGTTCCGCTTACTTTGTTTCAGGTCTCTCCGGAAATGAACTTTGTCGTGCTTGAACTCGGAAGTAATCATCCGGGAGAAATAAAAGTACTGTGTGATATCGCCGGGCCGAATGCAGGACTGACAACAAACATCGGCGCCACTCACCTTGAGTTCTTTGGAACAGAAAAAGAAGTTTTTCTTGAAGAAGGACTTCTCTATTACGCAGTCAAACAGAATACGAACGGCAAAGGTTTTTATCTCATCAATAAAGACGATCCATTTCTCAAAACGTTTGAGAAAACTCCGGGATCAGTTCCTTATGGAGAGTCAGCGGAAGCTGAAGCGAGAATTTCGTTTCTTGAAAATGGCGCGAGCATAACCTACAAAGGTAAAACTCTCGTCGCGACCAATGATCACATTACCGGTCGTCACAATAAACTGAACCTCATCACGTGCCTCTTCATTGCTTGTCACTTTTATCCGGAACTCGAGGCAAAACTAATTGAGGCCGCAAAATCTTTTCAACCTACAAAGAATCGCTCGCAGTGGATGAGCTTTGAAGGGAAAGATGTTTTCCTTGATGCCTACAATGCCAATCCTTCTTCGATGAAGGCCGCACTTCAGGGCTTCAAAGAAAGTGTTATTGCGAAAGGAAAGAAACTGACTGAAGCATGTGTTGTTCTCGGAGATATGTATGAACTCGGTGACCGCACTCCGGAATATCATCAGGATCTCGCGCGTTTTGTGAAAGATCTGGGATTTTCGAACGTCTACTTCATTGGCCGCTTCTCGCAGGATTACCGGAAAGGTTTCCCGGAGGGAAAAGCGAGTGAAAGCAGCGCCCAGTTCAAGGACGAGTATCGCCGTGAGTGCCTGCCAAAGTATTCAATTCACTTCATCAAAGGCTCGCGGGGAATTGCCCTGGAAACACTCTTTGATTTGAAAGATGGCCTTCATTAAAAAGGTTCTTTAAGGCCCCCTCTCTCTTTACAAGGGGGATCACTCTTAGATATAACTTAAGTTTATCTTTTTTGAAGGGATAAACATGCTGTATCATTGGCTTTACCCATTGAGTCAATCCAGTCATCTATTTAATATCTTTAAGTACATTACTTTCAGATCTTTTCTCGCGTTTCTTATCGCCACAGTTGTTTCCATTTTTTGGGGAAAACGATTCATCGCGTACATGAAATTACGCCAGTTCGGACAAATTATTCGTGATGAAGGTCCCGAATCTCACAAGAAGAAAAAAGGCACGCCGACATTTGGCGGTGTGTTTATTCTCGGAAGCGCAGTGATTGCCTGTGCAGTTTGCGGAAACTTCGTTTCGTTTCCATTCCTCATCACACTGTTTGTGACGATTTCGTATTTCTTTCTCGGTGGCCTCGATGATTATCTCAAGATCCTGAAGAAAAATACGAAGGGTGTGAGTGCTCGCCAGAAACTTGCCTGGCAGTTTATCACTGCACTCCTTGCAACCTTCGTGATGATCAAGTTCAACGTCACCGATTCGAAATTGTATTTCCCGTTTTTGAAAGATGCTCTCATTGATCTCGGCTGGTGGTACGTTCCGTTTGCTGCGTTTGTGATCGTTGGTTCATCGAATGCGTTGAACCTCACTGACGGTCTTGATGGTCTTGCGATCGGCCCGACGATAATCTCTGCTGCCACTCTGGGCATGCTCGCTTACGTCACCGGCCACCTTGAAATGTCCGAATATCTTTTCATCCCTCACGTTCCGGACGTCGGTGAACTTCTCGTTCTCTCCGGCGCATTGATCGGCGCGGGCGTGGGCTTCCTCTGGTACAACGCTTATCCGGCAGAAATTTTTATGGGTGACGTAGGTTCACTCTCACTCGGTGGATGTCTCGGCACCATCGCAGTTCTTACTAAAAACGAATTTCTTTTTGTCCTCATCGGCGGAATTTTTGTGATCGAAGCTGTTTCCGTCATCATCCAGGTGGCTTCATTCAAGACTCGCGGAAAGCGGATCTTCAAGATGGCGCCTATTCATCATCACTTTGAACTTTTGGGATGGCCGGAAACGAAGGTCATCGTCCGTTTCTGGATCGTGAGTTTGATTTTTGCGATCCTCGCCCTCGCTACACTGAAATTGAGATAAGGAGTCCGTATGGAACTTGAACAGTATAAAGGTAAGAAGATTCTCGTCGTTGGTCTCGGAAAGACCGGCTTCGCGCTTATTCACCTCTTCACCCAGCTTGGTTGTGATATCAAAGTCACAGACATCAAGCCGATATTCGATCTTAACAAGCAGGTGAAGCGCCTGAAGAAGATCATGCCGACTCCGGCGATGACTCTCGGCGAGCACAAGGATGAAGACTTCATTGAAGCCGATATCATTGTTTATTCTTCTTCGGTTGATCCGAACCTTCCGCAGCTTCGCGTGGCCAGGGAACACGGTCGTAAAGTTTATTCAGACTTCGCGTTCGCGTATGAGCACTGTAAGAAGCCGATCATCGCAGTATGTGGATCACATGGCAGAACGATTACTTCTCATATGATTGGCTTCACACTGAAAGTGGACAAGAAAAACGTCTTCGTTGGCGGAACATCTGAAGAGCCATTCATCAATTATCTTTCTCTCCCGAACCGCGACGACATCGATTACTGCGTGGTCGAAGTTTCCCCGCAGCAGCTTCAGACGATCGACAACTTTAAGCCGATCCTCGCTGTGTATCCGAACCTTGAAGAAAAAAATCTCATGGGACGCTTCAAATCTCCTGCAGAGTACCTCGATACTGCGCTCAAGGTGGCAAGAAACCTCGGGCCGGAAAATTTTCTCGTGGTGAACTTTGATAAGCTCGCTTCAAACTCTGTTCTTCGTTCTGCTCAGGCACAGACCTTCTGGTATTCCAGAAAGTCTTTCGTCACCATGGGTGTGATTGCTGAAATTCAGGGCACCCACTTCCACGACAAGCGCATTCACTCGAACATCCACTATCACTCTGAGTTCAAAGTGACAGACATGAGAATCGTCGGTGTGAATAACCGCGAGAATCTCATGGCGGCGATCACTGCTTGTAAGGCGCTCAAGGTTTCAGATGCTTCGATCCAGCACTGTATTGAGAAATTCCCGGGCATTCCTCACCGCCTGGAATTTGTGGTGGAGAAGAACGGCGTTCGTTTCTACAATGACTCTAAGTCGGAGACGATGGATGAGCTCAAAGTATCTCTTGAAGCTTTCAAGGATCCGGTCATTCTGATTGCCGGTGGGAAAGAGATTGAAGGCATTCCGTTCGATAAATATGGCAATATCATGCGCGAGAAAGTTCGCGTGCTCGTCCTGGTAGGTGAAGTGAAAGAAACGATGAACAGGGTTCTGGGTGATGTGACTCAAACGTATCTTGTAGGTTCGTTTGATGAGGCCGTGTTGTTGGCCTATCAGAAGTCGAGAACTGGTGACACAGTTCTTCTCTGTCCGGGGAACGATTCGACGGATGTGTTCCGCGACTTCGAAGAGAAGGGCAACTACTACAAGAAACTTATTTTCCAACTCTAAGAACAAGGCCCGGAAACGGGCCTTTTTTTTTCCACAAAATTCCAGATCGCGTTACACTGAAAGAAACCCTACTTTCGGTGAGATATGTCGGAACAAAATAACAGACTAGAAAAGTTAACTACCTACTTCACGATCAATGTCTTCTTTCTCGTCCTCTTCGGCGTGATTATGGTGTTCTCCGCGAGCTATATGTACGCCACCGAGAACATGGGTTCGAGTTACTTCTTTCTCACCAAGCAACTGATCTATATTCTGTTGGGCCTTGTGGTCGCTTATGTTTTCTCGAAACTCAAAATCATTTATCTCTACAAGCACTCCTACAAGATCAACGCTCTTTTCTGTGTGCTCGTGACGATGACTCTGCTTCCAGGTCTTTCTGTGGTTATCAAGGGCTCGCGTCGCTGGTTGAATCTGGGATTCATGAATCTCCAGCCTGGAGAGTTTTTGAAATACACGCTGATGCTTGCAGCGATCCGCTACTTTGAGAATTTCAATTCGTACACGCCTAAGCAGCGCGCGATTTATCTTTCTGGTCTCATGTATCCACTTGCGGTTTTCGTTCTTCAACCGGATTTCGGAACATTCTTTATTTCGGCGATGATCATCGGGTTCATTTGTTTCCTCAGTGCCTTTCCGAGAAAATATTTTTATTCATTCGTCGTTCTTGGTTTCACTGGTGCGGGCATGATTCTCGTCGCCGCTCCTTACCGGATGAAGCGTCTTCTTGCTTTCCTTGATCCCTGGAAAGATCCGCGTGGTTCCGGCTTCCAGATCATTCAATCGTTCCTCGCTTTCGCCAATGGCGCTTTTTTCGGTCAGGGCCTCGGGAACTCCAATGAAAAGCTTTTCTATCTTCCGGAAGCGTACAACGATTTTATTTTCTCAGTGGTAGGCGAAGAGCTGGGCTTTATCGGGGTTGCAGTCACCGCACTGATGTTTATCAGTTTCATTTTTATTGGATTTAAAATCGCTATCTCCCTCAAGTCGCGCGTGGGTGGAATCATGTGTTCTTCCATCGTCTTCGCGATCGGCTTCCAGGCATTCCTGAATATGGGCGTGGTGCTTGGTGTTCTTCCTACGAAGGGCCTCAATCTTCCCTTCATCAGCTATGGTGGTTCATCAATGGTGGCGAATCTCGCCGCTCTTGGTTTGATCTTTGCTTGCATCAGGATTCAACCGAGTGATGTGAAGGCAGTGAAAGAAAAAGGTAAGCAATCACCAGTCGGCGCACTGAAGAGTGCATTCGCAAACTAATATGAAATACGCAGTTCTTGTTGCCGGTGGAACCGGCGGACACATCAATGCCGCCCTAGCAGTCGGCGAAGCGCTGAAAGATCAGGGCTATGAGATTCAATATCTCACAGGTAAACGCGCTCTTGATTACAAATTGTTTGCGGGAGAAAACGTCCGCAACCTGGATTCAAAACCACTTCGCACCAATAATCCGATGACATTGTTGAAGAACATCGCCATGAATCTCATGAGTTTCCTGTCGATCTTTTTCTCGTACATGAAGAAGCGTCCGGAGTTTATTGTGGGTGCCGGTGGATACGTCTGTGGCCCTACATTACTTGCGGGATACATGCAGGGAATTCCGGTCTTTATTATTGAGCAAAATGCAGTCATGGGTCTCACGAATAAAATACTTGGCTGGATTTCATCGCGGATCTTTGTGCATTTCACGGAGACGCAGGGTCTCTCGGGAAAACTCAAAGAGAAAGTTCGTGTTGTGGGAAATCCCACCCGCAAATCCATTCAACCTGTACCGATGAAGAAACGTGAAGGGTCTCTTAAAGTGCTGGTGTTTGGCGGAAGTCTTGGAGCTTCTCAGATTAACAATATCATCTACGACATTGTGAAGGATCCTCCGTTCACTGAACTCTCTATTCATCACCAGATCGGTGGAGATCAGAAAATTCCGGTGATGGAAACAAAGATTGATTACCACGC
>JBJMLZ010000270.1:0-7379 GCA_045805035.1 Bacteriovoracaceae bacterium | reverse complement strand
CACTGGTGATGATGCCAAAGCACTCGATAAGGCGAAAGAAATCCGCGCGAAAGTGACGACGAAAAATTTCGGCGACATCGCCAAGAAAGAAACTCAGGATCCTACCGGAAAAAATAATGGCGGTGATCTCGGTTGGTTCTCCGCAGGAAGAATGGTGCCTGAGTTTGAAAAAGTTGCGTTCACCATGAAGCCAGGTGAAATTTCCCAGCCGGTGAAAACTCAATTCGGCTATCACATCATTTACGTTCAGGACAAACACGCGGCCGAATCGAAGCCTCAGGAATCGGTGAAGGAAGAGCTTGCCCGCATGCTTCTCCAGAAAACAAAGGCCCAGGACCTCGATAAACTTCTGAAGTCGGAAGAAGAGCGCCTCGCCGCCGCTCTGAAATCCGGAAATGTTTCTGAGGTTGAAAGTTTCTCCAAGAAAGTTGATGGCCAGTACCTCAATAACGTTGAAGTGAACCAGTATGATCAATCGCTCGCGGGCTCAATCCTCGCTCCTCAGGAATCCGACAAGGTTTTCCATGCTCAGGCAGGTGAAGTCCTTAATCTCGGTAATCCAGGCACCATCTATCTCGTGAAAGTGGTGAAGGTTGGTCAGTCTAAGGATGAGGCCAAACTCGCTGAGGGCCTCAAAGCGGAAGTCGCCTCAGAAACCCAGTCATATTCCAGACGTCTTCGCGACCATCTGATAAAAGCGATGGGAGATAAAGCGAAGGTTGTCACCAATCGCGCATTGTTGTAAAAAGAGGGCTCCGAAAGGGGCCCTTTTTTTTATGGCAGACAAGAAAAACTCAAATAAAGATAACGTTCCTGGCATGTACTACGTCGACGACCAGTGCATCGCCTGTCTCGCGTGTTGTATCGAGGCCCCGAAGTTCTTTTTCATGAACGACGATGCCGGACATGCCTACGTAAATCTTCAGCCTAAGACTCCGGAAGAAATCAAAGAAGCGGAGAACGCACTCGCCGCCTGTCCTGTAGAGGCAATCGGAAACAACGGTTAATACCCTCGCTGGGCGATCTTCAGGAAATCTTCAGTTCGAACCCCCGCGCATTTTTTGTTATACAGGCGCCCATGAAAACATCACTTCTCATTGGCGCTCTTCTTCTCACCGCTTGTGCTAAACACGATCATTCGAAACACCATGTGCTTCCGGAAGAAGTGAAGCTCACCGTGCCTGATACCGGCACCGATATCACTGACCCACTCACACCTCCGGATCAACAGCAACAAAACGGACACACTTCCGAGGGCCCACGAAACTACAACGGCGTGAATGTGGTTTTGAATTATCGCTCCTCTTCACACACTGGTCTCATTCGCGTGAAAGGTGAAGATGCGGAAAAACTTCACAAGCACATGGCCCTCACCACGATCAGACTTTCTTCTGATTTTGTGAAAGAAGATCTCGAAGCAAAAGTCGGCAAACACGTCATGTGCCGGATGGATACGTGCTGGGTTTACATTGATTATAAAAACGGCGACGTTCACGAAAACGTGAAGCTTTCTGATTCCATGAAAGCACCGAAACTAGTCCGCACTTATCGTGGCATGAATGTAGAAATGCAGATGTTGAATCGTTCAGGTCGCATCTTCGTTGAAGGCATCGATGCCAAGGCCCTTTATTCAGCGATGGCAGTTCCCGAGATTCCGGCGGGCGGGAAAGGCTCGATCGCCGCCCGGAAATCCGGCAATGGTCTCTCCTGCATTCGTCACGTGACGGATGATGATAAGGAACTCGAGAGCTATCTGTGCGAAGTGAGGTTCAATCACCGCACGGGTTCCATGTCGAAAGATTAGACACCCTTACCTTTCTTCCTCTTAAACACAAATTCATGAGGAAAGATCCTAAACTTTACAGACACAAGGAGACCGTCTGTGAAGTTCATCACCATTATTATGCTCATGCTTGCCCAGGCAGCGTTCGCCCTGCCGGTTGTCTGTAATTCCAACGAAAAAAACGACAAGGAACTTCCTCTTCTTCAGGTAAAGATCAACGACAAAACTGCGATCCGCCAGGGCGACCAGGTCTACAAGCTTTATGTTCTCGGAGTTGTAGCGCGAGACCCCTTTGAAGATCTTCATGTGCTCTACGGAACAGATTCAGTGCTTGCAGAAAAAATTCACATGACGGTCCTGAAAGATCAGACCGTCTACGGATACGTTGACGTGAAATCTCCGGACAAAAATGGAATCTATGAAGGCAACATTCGCATTGGCGGGATCCTCCGAAGTCGCGTGATCCCGGTTACGTGTGCTGATGAAGCTATCCACGGAGAAATTTGATCGTGAAACTTGTCCTCGCCCTCTTCATTCTTCTCTTTCAGCTTGCAGCGAACGCTGACGTTACGATCGTCACGTACAATATGGCACAGCTGAGAAAGAAGGGACTTGATCTCGTGGCGTGCACGAAACGTCGTGTGCCTCTGCAAGTTCAGGCGATGTTTGGTGATGCCGCTTCACCGGTATTTGCCGACAAGCATTTTATTTTTACCATTCAGGAATCGTGGACCAAAGAATCGTTTAGTGCCCTTCGCGCAGTTGCAATGGATCGGAATTATTTTTTCTTCCCGGATGATTATGATGTTGTGAAAAACTCCGGTCAGCTGATTATTTCTGATCTCCATCCTCTTGAAGAAAAGCGCATTCCTTTCTCAAAAGACAAATACGCTCAAAAAGGAATGCTCTACGCTCGCCTTGATCTTGGTGACAATAAAACATTTGGTATTATCAACGTTCATACCGGCTACAGTGACAAGACGGGGTTCAGCGACGAACATCGTCGCCACTTTGAAGAACTCGGCCGCACGATCGAAGAAATGAAGCCGCAATCGACATACTTCGCCGTCTCCGGAGATTTTAATGCCGGCCCGGATATGGATTTCAAAAAGCCTCAGTACAATTCATCACAGATCGTGTGGGAACAGGGCCTCATGCCGCTCATCAAGAACAATGGCCTTCGACTTCTGGAATCTGTAGGGATCACATGGGATGACACGAACAATGCCCTGGTAAAAATTCCACCGCTGCTTCTGCGTTTAGTGAATGAATACAAGAATGGTTACATCGGGTGGGATCAGACTGATTCGACACTTGATCATATCTTTGTGCTGGAAAACCAGATCGTCACTCGTCATGAACTCGCGTTCAAAGAAAAAGTAAAACTCAATTGCGGCAAACGTGATGATAAAGACGGGATGCTGAATCTTTCTGATCATTACGGTGTGATGGCCGTGCTCAAGACAGAATAAGAAGAAATAAAAAGGGACACCCGTAGGTGCCCCTTCTGGAGTTTTTTTAGAATCTAGGGAGAGAGATCAACCGCTATTAGCGCTTGATGTTCAGAACTTCCTGGAGCATCTGATCAGCAGTTGTGATCGTTCTTGTGTTCGCCTGGAAGTTTCTCTGAGCACCCATGAGGTTCACGAATTCATTCGCGATATCTACGTTTGATTGCTCGATCGACTTCGAGAGAACATCACCGCGACCATCCTGACCCGGCTTACCAACCGCTGCCTGACCAGATTTACGAGTCTCTTTGAAGAGGTTCTTACCAGTCTTGAAGAGGCCTTCGTTATTTTCGAACTTCGCGATTGCCACCTGTCCGAGGTCAACCGACTTACCATTGTCATAAACCGCAGTAAGAACACCATCGTCATTGAACGACATCGAAGCGAGAGTTGCTGCCGAAGATCCGTCTTGCGAGTGACGGTTTACAGAAGACTTCGATCCGAACTGAGTTGCAGCGTCGAGACCGTTACCGCCTTCTTTGATTGAATCGCCGAAGTTGAACGCGATTTGCTGACCGGCAACTGCACCTTTATTGAAGTTAAAGCTGTTGAGGCCCTGTGATTCTTCCTGAAGGAAGCCCTTCTGGTCGAACTTGAGAGTACCGTTGGCCATCTCAACCATTTCACCTGGAACGCCGTTGGCAGCGTCAGCGCCGTCAACCATAGCGTGGTACTGCCATGATCCGTCTTGTTGCTTGTTGAAGTATGTCGTCACGAGACGAGCAGTACCAACAGAGTCATATACAGTTACTGAAGTGTTGAAGTTTGAAGTCTTGTCTGGATTCTTCGGATCGAAAACTTTTACGTTATCGCGAGAATCGAGGTTGAGGTTCATCTTCACTTCTTTCGTCGCCGTCGCTGGAATATTTGTGTTACCGAGTTTGATGGCGCCCATCTTGTTGGTGATGCCGCCTTTTTCGTCGGCCATGAAGCCTTCTACCTGGTAACCGTCACCGTTGACCATGTAGCCTTCTTTATCGAAGTGGAAGGCACCGTCACGTGTATAACCTTTGCCGAACGGAGCTTTGATCTGGAAGAATCCTGATCCGTTAATGGCGAGGTCGGTAATGTTGTTTGTTCTTGTTACTGAGCCCTGAGTGAACTGCGAAGTAATGTGAGCAAGTTTTGCACCTGAGCCCATCTGGTCACCGCCGTCGATCCCTTTAAGAGATTGAGCGATCATGTCCTGAAATTCGGCACGTGATGATTTAAATCCGTTTGTGCCTGCGTTGGCGATGTTGTCACCGATCACGCCCATGCTTGAACCAGCGGCGTGAAGACCTGAAACACCGATGTTAAAAGACGAAAGAATACTCATACAGTCCCTCCTAGACACCTGGCGAGGGGATTTGAGCACTACAGGCTCTCATCCATGGCTTCCAAGAAGGACCAGCCACCTCAACCTAATTAATATTAAATGCTCCTCAGCTACTCCTAAGCTGACTTACATCATAAATAACGTGGAATCGATTTTAGTAAATACGTTCTCGTTCATGTTGTTCTTGTCCACTGCTGTGACGACGGTCGCTTTATCGACGTCAATCACGTAAGCGGCCTTCTGAGTGACCACGAGTGAATCGTGACCGCCCTTTGAACGTAACTTACTAATCGCTTCCTTGAGCTTCATGTACTCATTTCCATCAAGCTCGATATTTCTCTCCTGCAATCTTTTCATTGCATGAGTTGATACATTCACTTCAGGACCGATGTCTTTCGGAGTCACCTGCGGCTGCAGAAGCTCCTTGTCGATCAATCCTTTAAACTCACTTTTCTCACCCTTCTTGAGCGCGTTCGCCTGCTCCGTCTTCTGAACATCAGAAGGGAGCGAGCCCACGTTAGGAATAAGAAAAGAATTCACCTTACTCATTAGTCGTAAATTCCTGCGTTCTCTTTGTAAGCGTTCATCGCTTGCTGGGAAGGAACCGCATTAGCTTCGTTATTAGATTTTACCATAGGAGCGGCCTGCCCCGACAACGCGGAATTTGTTGCCCGCGCTGAATCATGAGTCATCGAATCCGCTGTATGAAAACTTGCTACGTCACGAAGATAAACTTTTTGTCCATTCACGGTGAGAACCGGCTCACCTTCATCGAACGTCACTGACTGAACGATACCGGTTGCTTCTGTTCTGGCACCTACATCCTGGCCCATCTGATCCCAGGCCTTCACCTGAATTCTGTATTTGCCTTTCACTGCCGGAGTTCCGTCGAGAGAAACGCCATCCCAGGTGACCTGATGTCCACCCTGAGACATACCATCTTTCCAGATTTCTCCGATGATGTTGTTTTTTTCATCGTGAATGCGAACCATAACTTTTGCAGCATCACCATCAAGCTTGAAGAGAACATCACCGGCATCGCCGTTATTCTTGAGTTCAAGTGATGAACCGTGAGTGACAATTTTTTTACCGACGAAACCGGCGGCGTAAAACTTGTCCTGCATTCCCTGAGTCTTGTTGCCTTCTTCAAATTTCTTGTTGAGTGATGCGAGCTGCTCGAGTTGCGAGAACTGCGCGAGTTCACCCGTCATCTTACTCTGATCCATCGGATTCATCGGATCCTGGTTCTGGAGCTGATACGTGAGAAGCTTCAGGAACTCGTCCTTCCCCATTTGATTATGAGGGCCCTCTTTGTAAATATCATTGGCCTTCGGTTTCTGACCGAGAGCTTTGTTGATGAGGTCTTCTTTGATCTGCGCTTCAGTTTTTGGCTTACCACCACCGAGCTGGCGCGGGGCCATCTCTACCTGACGGTAGCGTTGTTCCATCGGAGTTATTGGTCTTCCCATTTCAGGCATTAAGCCGCCTCTTTGTTGAGAAGTTTCCAGAGGTCTTCACGTCTCTGTGAATCGTGACGGCGCTGATTCTGCTCAGAACCGAACTGACGATCGTGCTGGTTACCGCGGTTGTGCTGGCTCATATCGAAATCATTCTTCGCTGTTTGCGAAGGAATTTCAACTTTCATGTCAGCGACGTTGATTCCGGCGTTCGAGAGATGAGAGAAAAGATCTTTTGAGTTTTGCTGGAAGAAATTCTTCCCTTCCATCGAGTGCGCGCCGATGTTGATCGCGACGGCATCTGACTGCATGGTCTTCGCGACAGTGATGTCGATCATGCCAAGCTGTTCATGGTTCACGCGCATCGAAACGGTCGGCTCCTTAGCAGCCTTCGCCTGCACGATATAATCACTGATCTGATTCATGATCTTCTCAGGATTAGATGTCTTGATTTGAGACATATCGAAAGTCTTCACCGGAGCTGCCACTTCGTGAGTTGCTCCTGACGGTTTCTGATCGGCCTGCATATTGAGAATGAACTGCTGAGAGTTCATCGGCTGGGCACCCGATTCAGAAGCAGTGATATCTTTCACGACTTGCGTCTCTTTGAGACCATTTTCAAGAGCGAGTTTGTTTGCCTGTGGATTCATGCCATAAGCATTCTGCGGAAGGATCTTCTTGTTGACCATATTTTTCTGGGCAACGAAGTCTTCCATCTTCATCAGCTCTGGATCAGCTGTCACTGCAGCTTCGGCTTCAACCTGACCTTCGATCTTTGCAAGCTGAGTTTTGAGATCAACCGGGAGATCAACCGCGAGATCAGCATCAGTCACTGCTTCGCCCTGAGCGAGCTTCATCACCATCTCATCTGTCATTTCGACTGGCGCCTGAGTTGTCTCAGGTCCGATGAGTTCCTGAACATCTTTCGTCATCGAAGGATCAAAGACCTTCGGACTTACTGAATCAGGATCAGCGACTTCTGCTTTTTCGTTGATGAGTGAAGAAGGTTTGCGGAGTTCTTTGTCAGCAGAAACTTTTACTGCCTTCACTTTCGGCTCGTGCTCGTCTGCGTGTGTAACCGCTTTGAGCTCTGACTTGAAATCTTCCTTCTCGAGTTTTGACTCGAGGTCCTTCGGCTTCGACGATGGCTTCGCTCTCTCGGGAGCGCTTGCCTTCGGCAGCTCGATCGGTTTGTAGGAAGACTGGATCATCTGATTCCTGTTTTGGTTAGTGGTCCTACAGTTATTTTCCACAATTCTTACATCTTTATGAAGCCGGGCAGAAACTTCCTGAAATACTTTAGGAGTTAT
>JBJMLZ010000269.1:0-11348 GCA_045805035.1 Bacteriovoracaceae bacterium | reverse complement strand
TCGACTTCTATGGATGGGAGCAACTGGGCAACATGGTCCAGATCCGTTGCTTCACCCACGACCCTTCGGTGAAATCGAGCCTGACTTTCTTGAGACGTACGCCCTGGGCACGGGAGAAGGTTGAAGGTCTTTATCTGTATATGAAGGCCCAGCAATAGCATCATGAAAAAGTTCTTTCTGGTGGCCTTGATTGCAATGATCGTCTGGTTGTTCTTCCATGAGGAAAACGAAGTTCCGGTAGGAGATTCAGAATCACTTCCCCATAAAATCTCCGGGACAAAAGTCTCTCAAGAGTCGAAAGCAGAAGCTTCCGCGGAAATTCCTGTCTCTCGAAAAGATAAGGTTCCTGCTGAAAAGGTTACGCCAACTGCGAATGCAGAAGCTGTTTTCGAGAGCGATTCCATTCCCAAAAAATCAGAACTCTTAGAAATGCCGACGGAGAAGATCTCTGAGATTCTCAAAAAATCCGAAAAGTCTTTCGAGGTAACTCCCGGTGCCGGTTACTTTACTCCTGGATGTTTTACCGGTGAGTATTATCCTTACGTAGGAAAACCTGATCGCATGGAAGTGGAATTATTCTGGCCCGCATCCGGCGAATCTGCGGGCGGACCCCAGGACCCCGACGGGCCCCATACTGAAAGGCCCTGGAAGAGTTATAGCGATTCTTATCTCGTGATTAAAAAAGTAGGGGAGATTGTCCGTGATCTGGGTCCAGAGAACTTTCGCAAACCGGAAAAAACCAAAGATGGTACGTACGGATATCTGATCGTTGATTCAGATAAGGCCATTTATCAGATTGCAGCTGAGAAAGAAAAACTTCGTCTGACTTATTATGAGAAAACAGGAGAAGATTGGAAACTTCTTACGACTGCTTTGTTGACCCGATCAAATGGGCCTGCTTGCAACTCTCACGGGCACAATTTTTAAAGATCTGCCCGCTGTTCGATGCACCCTTCAGGCTTGTCCGTGATCGCGATATCAATGTTCATTTCAAATAAAGGTGTGCAGGCAGCACCGAAGATTTCACGGGTAGAAGAGAAGTGCCACGAGTTATCTGAAGCAAGCTTACCCGCATCGTGAATGGCATCGATAATATCCGCCGATATGAAATCTTCAGAGAGTTCAATCACCACAAGATTATCGTCATTCAAACCAAGCGCCCAATCCAGCTGAGTCTGGTCGTTCGGTGCAAAGAGGAGCGCCACCTGATCATCATAGTCTCTGGCAGTATGATAAAGAACCGGATCACTTTTTGTCTGGAAGTAAACCCAGTCGTAAGCATTATACTTTTTCACCAGATTCAATGTCGGGATGATCGATTCCTGAAACTTGAATTCGGCATTGATGATCACTTTTCCATTCGACCACTGAAGAACTTCTTCGAGTGACGGAATCTTGTAGAAAAATAATTTGTCACACTTTTTGATCTCATCCCAGGTCTTGTCGATGACAAGTCCTTCGCAATCCGTGAAGCGATCAAGATAATTATCGTGATACACGATCACCACGTTGTCTTTGGTGAGCTGCAGATCCATTTCAATGATGTCCACGCCGAGTTGAAAGGCCTCTTCAAAGCGCGGAAGCGTGTTCGCTCCGAGAGACATCGCTCCACCCTGGTGAGCGCCGACTAATTTCCCTTCCATGCGCGTGCGCAGAGGTGTGCCCGCCGGAAAGCGCATCGTGGAGTCAATCACCGGAACCGGATAGTAGGTGGGACTCGGATAGGTATAGCTATACCCGTAAGGGATCGCGTAGGGATAAGGATAAGAATAGGGATTCGGGCCCCACATCGGATTGGCCCATGGATCATATTGAGTAGAATCTGAATCACTATGGTGACGACCGCACGAAATGAGCAGTAGCAGGAGTGCTGTAGATAAAAGGACTATGGACTTCATACCCGAAAGAGAGCAAGCGGTATGCCAAGGTCATAGCGGGTATATTGGTTCTGGTCTTCCGAATTGACCAGAAATTAGACGGTCCGCCTGTTTTCATAGGCGGCATACTCTGGCCAAGTCATTGTTCGACGGACTCTGGAAGATTCCCGAATAAAATAGCTCTATGTGGGAATTTCTTTTGCCTGCGTTTCTTTCCATCCTTGGTTTTATCTACCTCATCCGCATGCAGCTCAGACGCGCGGACATCCGGCTTTTTAAAATCAGCTCTCCTTGCTCTCAGTACTGGAGTGACTTTCAGGGTGACTCCAAAAAACGCTTCTGCGAACTTTGCCAGAAGAACGTCATCAACGTGTGTGCGATTTCAAAAACTGAAAGAAAATATTTGATGAAGAGGGTAGAGAGTGGAGAAAGAGTCTGCGTTTATATCGAACCATCATTCATGAGACGTGCCGGTTACTTTGCCGCTGCGATTTTAATTTCAGGAATAACTCTGGCAGGATTCAAAGAAGTCAAACGCCGCCAGCTGTCGAGTGGAATTCTTGGCAGCTTCTCTCTGGATAAGACGAAGTTTCAGGATTTCGGAAAATAGTCTATTTTGTAACGATCTTCACGACCACGCGACGCCCATCCAGGTACGTCGAGACTGCCGTTTCCAGATGACATTTACCCGTGAATCGCAGAACCGGGCGATTGAGAACTCTGGTTTTCCCAAGTGTCGCGCAGGCGACAGCGCCTTCCGTTGTATTGAGAATAAGCTTCCCGTTACTCACTTCGAGTCCCGGAACTTCGAGATTATAAACTTCTTTGCGACCTTCAGGGCCTCCGTTGTCGACGCCGGTGAGGATCGAAACTTCCATGCGCACAGTTGCAGTGTCTTTCGCGGAATCGACATTGAATTGTGATTTTACGCTGTCGTATTGGGAGATCTGCATGACCTGGTCAACGACGGTGACTTCCGCGGCCTGGACAAGTCCGGCGGCAAGCAAGGTGGAAACGAAAAGAAGCTTTTTCACAGCATGACTCCTGATAAAAATCGGATGCGCTTCAATACCAGAATCCGTTTCACCGGGAGCATTTTCGGTAAAAATTATCAGGAGGGGCACATCGGATTCCGGTGATTTTCCGTGGATGTGGTAAATTATTCACTATGAGCTCGATCCCTCACATGACCAACGCTATTCGGATGCTACTGGAACAGAAGGTTGCCTTCAGTTCTCATGAATATAAATATGAGGAGAAAGGTGGGACCGCGGTGTCATCCCGCGAGCTGGGTGTGCCGGAAAATCAGATCGTGAAAACGCTCATCATGGAAACAGAAACGAAGTCGCCGATCATCGTTTTAATGAGCGGAGACAATGAAGTGTCTACCAAGAATCTTGCGCGCGCGATGGGAGTAAAATCTGTGTCGCCCTGTCTGCCTGAAGTTGCCAACAAGCACTCGGGATTTGTCGTAGGGGGCACTTCGCCTTTCGGAACGAAATCGAAAATGCTGGTCTACATGCATCAGTCGATTCTTGAGCACAAGGAAATTTACATCAACGGAGGCAGACGCGGATATCTCGTGAAGCTTGATCCAAAAGAGATCGTCCGCGTGCTGAATCCTGTAGTCGGAAACTTCAGTGCCTAACCAATTAGCTTCAGTGCATTTTGTCCGAAGGCATTCGTCTGCGCGAGCACCGACGTTCCGGCAGCGGAAAGAATATTATTCTTCGCCTGCTTTGCAGTTTCTTCTGCCATGTCTACGTCTCTGATCCGGCTGTTCGCGGCCGCCATGTTTTCCACATAGACGTCCATGTTGTTTGAACTTGCGACGAGACGGTTCTGAATTGATCCAATAGTGGCACGTTGCCCGGAGATTTTTCCGATGGCATCGTCGATCTTTGCGAGTGAATCGCGGGCAGAGTCTTTCGTGGCAACACTCACTTCACTCACGCCCAGGTTATCAATCCCTGCATTCATTTCGGGAGCGCTGTAGGAGATTTGATTTTCCTCGGGAGAACCATTGAGGCCCACCTGAAAATCGAGCTGCGGAGTAGAGCCATCGAGGAGCTTCGTTCCGTTGAACTCAGTGGTGCGGGAAATTCGTTCGAGTTCCTGCTTGAGATTCTGATATTCAAGGTCGGAGAATCCGCGTTCCGTATCACCAACCGTGTCGTTGGAAGATTGCATCGCAAGTTCTCTCATGCGATTGAGAATCGAAGACGCTTCATTTAGTCCGCCTTCGGCAACTTGTACGAGTGAGATACCGTCATTCGCGTTTCGCGAGGCCTGGCGACCGGAGCGCACACTTGCTTTCAGTTTTTCGGAGATCGCGAGCCCTGCCGCATCGTCGGCGGCTTTGGTGATCCGCTCACCGCTACTGAGCTTGGCGAAGCTACTTTCCATTTCTCTGGAAGTATTGTTGAGGTTTCTCTGACCGTTGATCGAAGCAGTGTTGGTATTAATTCTGAATCCCATGTGTTCTCCTTGCCGCTGCTCTTAACGGAACGGGGAAAAATTTTCCTAGAGTTTTTCTGAAACTCCTGAAAATTTCTGGTTTTTGAAGGAGTTTTCACAGGGGTTTTCTTAAAGGAGGGGGACAATTGTGAAGAACTTCTTGAAATACGAAGACTCAGGCAGCGAGAGATTTCTGCTTTTCGAGGAGGGCGAGAAGGAGTTTTTCCTCGCGATTCATGTTCACACCCGGCCGACAATGCTTCCACTTCACGTGAAGCGTTCCCTTCTCATCCGCCTCAAAGCAGATCGGGTGAATGTAATACTTCCGGCAAACCGCAACCGTATTCCGCAGGAACTGCGCGGTCTCTTTGACGATAGAATTGTGGCGCTTTTTCCAGGCGGAGGCATGAGAATCTGAACAAGGCCCGAGCTCAACGAGGAGGCGGAGTGCTTTCGTTGTTCCACTCCACGTGCGGATGTCCTTGGCGGTGAAATCAAGGCCGGTCACGGTTTTGAGATAATCATTCACGTGTGAAGAGCTGATGTCGACGGTTTCGCCCTTGTCATTCACGTAACCGAAAAGTTCCTCACCCGGAAGTTCCTGGCAGCGGGCGATGATGCGGGAAAGTTTTTTATCTGAAAACTCAATGTCGTGCTCGATGCCGCTTTTTCCGCGGAAAGCGAGATGGACTTTATTTCCGTGAACATCTGCGTGGTCGTTGAGAAGTGTGGTGAGTCCGTAAGAATCGTTTTCTTCGGCGTAAAGAGAGTTCCCCACCCGCGATTGAGTGATGATCATGATCTTCACCACCGCCGCGACAACTTTTTGGCGTGGGAGACCCGGGAGCTTCAGGTCTTCCTCCAGTTTTTTTCGAAGTGAGGGAAGACACTCGCCGAATTCTCGCAGGCGCGTGAACTTCGTCAGGTTTCTATACTCATTCCACTTCGGATGATAGCGATACTGTTTTCTTTTTCTTTTATCGTAGCCCGTGACCTGAAGATGTCCGCGATTATCGCGGCAGATCCAGACATTGCTCCACGCGGGTGGGATCACGAGCTCACGAATGCGCTGGAGAATTTCTTTGCCGGAGATTTTCTTTTTCGTTTTCTCGTCGACGTAGGTGAAACCAGTTCCGGATTTTTTTCTCCGATAACCGGGACTTTTGTCCGTGACATAATGGAGGCCAGCGGAGTGAGCGGTTTGTTTGGAATCGATCATAATGCTCCAGCGGGGAGAAATTCCCCGAATGACTATCTGGAGCTTACTGCGTGCAAAAGGTCTGCCTGAGAGTTCCGATGAAAGTGGTCAGGTATTCTCTGTGAGACGATGACAGTTAACTTTGCTCCGGGCGAGTCCTATCGTTTAAGCATGAATACAACTCTTGCTTTACTCGTTCTCGGTAGCTTCGATCTTTTTGTTCCCTCTCTCAAGCAGGAGTACTTCTTCACGAAGTCTGATCGCGCGCTGGAGCTTGATCAGAAAGTGCGCGTGCAGGAATTCGGACCACTCGGGAGAGTCCTGAGTCCCGATGCAGTCGCCACTTACAACGGAAACTTCAATACGATCAGTCTCAATAAAGCGAACCTCAACGGAAATATCATCAGGCCTGCGCAGGAAATCATGGGACCTTTGGGTGATTACTCAAAACTCGGAACCATTTTTCATGAAATGGGTCACGCGGAGATGGACGTCTTCATTGAAAACGAAGTCGCCGATCGTGATACGGTCGTGAAGTATCACTACGATCATAAGCTCAAAGATTTTTACAAAAAATATTTTCCTGGTTTCAATCCACACACCGTTTTCCATGAACACTTCGGTTACTATCGCGCGGAACTCATGGAGTTCCTTTCAGGCAAGATGAATGATGTACTCATGTACAATGGCTACAACAAATTCAAGAAGAGTTGCTTCCTCACTCCGCCGCTCAAAAAACTTCTCGCCGAAAACGTCACGCTCGAAGAGTTTCAGAAAGTGATTCCTTCTGGAGAGATTGAACTCTACAGAACGCAAATCAATCCTCGTTATATTTTTGTGAAGGGGAAGGATCTCGATCTGGCCTCAGTCCCGCAGGACATGATCAGACAGACGCATGATCTTTTCTGGGCATATCATCAGGACTTTTACGGCTTTCCGGTCTCACAGAAAGACCTCGTAGAACGCATGAACGCCAGGGCACTCTTTAAGAATGACCTGGCCAACTGTCGGGCAAAACTTTATCTGCAAGCGCCTAACTGAGAATACTGAGAGTATTGGCAGTAAGACGGGTTCGCTCCACGACAAGCAAGTAAGTCACCATACTGGCTGTAATCGCAGTAGCTCGGATGTGCTCTCAAGCACGCACGAAGATTTCCGTACTGAGAGTAATCGCAGTAGCTCGGATGAGTTCCGGTACAAGCGCGGAGATCACCGTACTGCGAATAATCACAGTAGCTCGGGTGCGCACCGATACAAGCGCGAAGATCACCATACTGAGAATAGTCACAGTAGCTAGGTAGGGCACCGACGCAGGCACCGAGGTCACCATACTGTGAGTAATCGCAGTACGACGGATGCGAACGCAGGCAAGCGACATCGTTTCCGTGATCAGGGGAGTCGCAGTAGGAAGGAATGGACTGGGCAAAAGTTGCGAAAGAAACCAGAAGCATAATCAGAATAAGTGCAGTTTTCATAATAACCTCTCTTTAGGCCATCATGAAATATTGAAGACAATTAATCAACGGTGCTTTTTGGCACTCAATTCGGTTTTGTTCCTCTGACAAGGAAGGGAAGAACCTTACTTTATAAAAAAGCGAAGAGGAGCAGAATGATACCAGCGTCGGTAGATCCGGCCGTTAATGACAGCAGAACGCGAGGCGTGCGCTCTGATCAACGTCTTCATTGGTGACTTTCGTATCGCTCCATTCACCGATATTGAGCGTTGTAGTGACTTCTGCCTTGTACCATGTGTACTTGTAGCAGAAGTTCATGGCGTTTCTTGAACAGCTCGAAACTTTATCGAGCTTTTTAACTTTCTTTTTCACTGAAACATTAGGGGCGACCTGGAGTTCACCTTCGCCGAATTCAGAAACTTTACCGGTCAGTTGCCCGAGGACTTTGTCATCAAGATACACGAGAGTCGACTGGCCTTCTTTAGCGAGGTGATAAGAATATTCACCGCTCAGAAAATTATTATTGATGATGACGGTGTGAACATGCCGATCAACTGTGCTCCACTGCGCGCAGGAGTTCGAGTCGGTCATGTAGCAATGAAGATCCTCTCCGGCAAAAACATTTGCGGCAAGAGTGAGAATAAAAAAAGTAATGAGGATTTTCACTGACGGTTCCTTTCTACTTCCCAAAGAAGATCTGTGTAGAGTTGATAAACTTTTTCAAGATTTCCCACCGTGACAGTGTGATCACCCTGAGAACTGAGCTCAAGAAGATGAATCGATTTGTACTCTGAGATTGGAGAGCGACCCATCATCGCAAAAGCGTTGTTGTAAACAAAAGCGGCAGAAGCAGTGGAAGCACCACCATAAATCACCACACCAGCGACACCGGCGGCAGAGCCACCCAGGATCCCGCCGATAACTGCGGCAGGAACTGTCATGACCACAATCCCCGTGGTCTTAGCAATCATGTTCACTCTTTCCGAGCTGATCTTTTTCTTCAGTTCCTGTTCAGTGAAACCGCCGTGAGCGATCGGGTGACAGACGTGGAGGCTTGAGTCCGTACACATATAGAAGTAGTACTTGGCGTTCTTCTTTTGAATGATACGAAGGACCCTGGGATCACGACTCTTGTTCTTAGCGACGATCGACGTAGCAAAAGCGTTGGTCGTTAGGGCAAAAAGAGCTAATAGCATACAGAACTTCATAAAAACTCCTGATTGCGAAGAGTATAGGTGGATTGATGGTGGTGGTTGTGGCAAGGTGAACCGATTACAGGACTGTCAAAACTTTCGACACTTCAGAAAGCCACTGACACCGCCGATAGGGTATTCATGCAAAAATTTTTAATCTCATTCCTGCTTTTCACTTCCTTAAACGCTTTAGCTTTCGATACCGATCACTCGAGCGCCACAGGGGGAAAGGACGGGACCACTTACAGCGTTACGAATAACCGGGATTATGGCCCGGAGGATGCTCCAATTCCGGGGACTCTTCGCTACGGCATCGAGAAGGTGGATCTGGGGAAACCTTTATCGATCACTTTCAAGCTTCCTCCTGGCTATGAGAAAATTTCGTTGAAGCAACCGCTTCGTCTCCGCAGTGATCTGACGATTGATGGTCGCACTCGTATCACGCTTTCGACTTACATAGATTGGTCACTGTATGAGCTTAATGCCGATTCTCTTAACGGCCCGCGACCTCAGTGCCAGAGAAAAGATCCCTCAACTCCACAGACGACGATCCTGGTGCTGGATCAAGTTCACAACGTGATCATCACCGGCCTTAACTTTACCCGGGATAACTATTACAACTCGACGTGGGAAAAACGGTATCCGCATCTTGATCGCGAATGTCTAGGTGATATTATTTCTTTTGACCATGACGATCATGTCTGGATTCACGAAAACACCATTCAGAACTGTGGTGCCGGTTGCATCGATGCTTCGCGGATCAGTATGACCGAAAATATTCTCCAGGACACACCGTCGCCTTAGAGAGCGCAGTTCAGACCCTGATTCTTTAAGCTCGCTTCAAATTTTTTGAGAAGATCAGTTTCTTTTCCCATGCGGAAGAAGAGCTCATGTTTCACGTCATTCACGACAGTGACATCATCCACCATGTAGGAGAGGCGATTAAATGTTTTCTTTTCCCCACCAGATTCAAAGATCGCCTTGATCCCGCGATAGAGCTGGCACTCAATCGGAAGAGCATGGACTTCCGGCTTCAGGAGCTCGTCCCTGGCGGCGAGGATGACGTTTTCACCAACAAGCCCACCACCAGTCACGGTGAAGAGCTTACTCTCAAATTTACCGCAGTAATGATTTTCCTCGTGGCATCCGCGGCCCGGCTCACTGGCGGTATCGAAGTGGGAAGTCACCAGCGATACTCTGCGCTTCATTGAATCCTGGTTGATGAGGCGGCTGAACTCTTCGACTTTTTCACGAGCGGAAAGTTCATCGCGCTTCAGGAGATCTTTCAGGGGGCCTTGTTTTTTCCCGAGGTACCAGGAGCCGACTGCCGCGAGACCGTAGTTATCCACACTCACCATCGTGCGATAGTCACCGATATAGCCGCTGGAAGCACCTACGATGGCGATCTTGTTTGACCTTGGATCGGCGAGAGTAATCCAGATGGTGGCGGAGGCAGTTTGAGACACGAGGGCGAGAAAGAAAATAATCTTTTTCATCCCTCGTGGTTTATCGGATCAGTGAAAAAAAGCGAACTGAAACGAAGATCAATTTCTGTTTAAGAGAAATCTAATCCTGTTTAAATTTACTTTTTAGTCCAGGTGTTCTCGATTCTTTTCTCAGTGGCGATGGTACGGTCAATCGTGTTCGAAACATTCTCAACAGCGCCGGCACCGTAACTCACGTCAGATGAAGCCTGGTTCATCTTAGAGGTCGCTGAAGAACAAGAAGCGAGGAAAGCGAGAACTGAAAGTACGAGGATTGTTTTCATGAGGATCTCCTTGATCCTCTTATCGGCAGCATTTGCCCTTATCTTAATGCGAATTTTTAGAGGGCCTTCGCCTCGATGAAGCTCTTGAAAGCGTTCCCGACCTGATAGGACCAGGATTTTTTAATGATGGGATGGAGGACGATATCATTCTCGTAATGAGTGAAGCCGCAGGCGTGGGTGAGTTCATGCACCCAGTGGGCGGCACGGTCGATGGCATTGAGTTCTTTGTAGCGATTCTGGGCCATGACGTTTTTTCTCCAGCCACCAATCACACGTGTCCGCTCCATTCCCGGATAATCCTGATAAACGATCGGCACGGGCCCGTGAGATTGAAGACAGCCGCGATACTTTGAGATGGCGAGCTGCAGATTATTTTCGTTGCCGCCTTCAAGCTTCGTCACATTGTGCTCAACGTATTTATAGAACTCGTCGGAGTTGGCGTACGCACGAAAAACCAGTGCCGCCGACTTCATATCTTGGTCGGCGTCTTCAGGTAAAAGGAGCTGGGGGGTCCTGGATCCTTGAAGTGCTTGTGGTGGCAAGGGAATCTTAACCTCCCTGGAGGCACACGCACTTAAGAGAATGAGAAGCAGTGGAAGTAAGAACTTCATCCGAAGAAATTTTAGTACGCGGAGTCTGCGTTAAAAAAGACGCAATTCAATAAAGGTCGCAGCTGATCTCTGTGTCAAGAGATGTGCCGTTTTCAAGCTTTGCCTCTATGCGCGCAGTGGAAGCTTTCTTATTCACAGTGACTTTAATGTTCGGTCCGCTATAGACCTTCGATCTGCGATTGCCTCTCACGGCAAAGATATTTTCGTAGTTGTTATAAACTTCATTCCCTTGCGGCCCCTGAATGATCTGTGCGACTTTTTCCGTGCGCGACTCAGGCTTGTCATCGGGATAATAAACCAGCGAGAAAGAGAGCTCTGCTTTATCGTCGTAGCATTCCATCAAGCTGATAGAATCAGCGTGCGCAAGAGTAGTAGATAAAACGAGACATGCTAAGAGCAGCTTCTTCATAGATTCTCCTGGAAGGCCGCCACTATATACCGATTTAGAAAGAACGGAGTATTGAAGGTAAAAATTTCAGGACTTCGAAGTGATGAAAGACACAAGAAATCCAAAGACCGTGATGATCCCCGTGATTTCTTTTTCTTCCTGATAGGCCTCCGGAATCATCGTGGTGGAAATCATCGCAAGGATCGCTCCGGCGGCAAATGCAGTGGTTCCGGCATTGATCTCGGGCCCGAGGTGAGAAAAAACTGCGAAGCCAGCGAGGGAAGCGAGACCTGAGACAAACATGATGCCTGTCCAGAGTCCGAAGACGTAGGCGGGAGAACGTTCGGCGAGCTTCATTCCGCTTGCACTGGAAAGACCTTCGGGAATGTTAGAGATAAAAAT
>JBJMLZ010000268.1:0-5424 GCA_045805035.1 Bacteriovoracaceae bacterium | reverse complement strand
TTTTCATCGACGATTCTGATCCTAACCAGGATGTTCTTCTCGAACCACCTCCGTACTCCGGAGTGCGCAGGATTCGTGTACCAACAACACCAACGAACTTCTCAAGTGCTACCGTCGATAACTACGCCGTTAACATGTATCTCGCGATTGAACCTGATCACGGCGGGATCAACGTCTGGCAAACTGAAAACAAGAAGTACTGGATCAAGATCTTCGCGTACGTGAACGCTGCCACTAACCAGATCACGTCTTGTTATGATCCAACCTCTGAAGCTGCTTTCTGTACGGATACCATGAATGGTGTTTACGTGAATGATCCTGCTATTCCGGCGGACATGCGCTGTCGTCCGGACATGGGTTGTTTCACTTACAAGAATGGCGTGATTCCATCTACAACAGCTTGTCCGCCGGCGCCTTATCAGACGAATCAGATTAGCACCACCATGAAGACATGTACCTGGTGTCCGGCCTCTCCGTATCTCCCTGGGGGAGCGGACTTCATTCAGACTGCCGATGGTGACGGATTCGATGTATTTGATGAAGAGGGCGATGATGGTCCTGATATCGACTGTACAAAGCCCAATCCGTGGAATGGACTCGGGGCCCGTGAGGCCTACGAAGATTTCCTTGAATATTGGACGCTCGTTCAGGATCTGCCACCAGATGAGCAGGCGGCGTACGCTGGTTGCGTGAACAATCCTCCTCCGTGTTTTGATTTCCCTGAAACCTGCGCGAATAACTGTAAGCCGAGTGCTCCGACCTGTAACTGTGCCAGTGGGAAGCCTGATGATTACCAGACCACTCCGGGAATCGATCCGTCGCTGGCAGGCCCTGCGACACCTTGTTTTGATGAATGTACGAACACAGACAATACGGCCTCCTGTCAGGATTGTGCTACCGCCTGTTTTATTGCCGGCACGACGATCACCATGGGTGATGGTTCTGTCCAGTCGATCGAGGCGATCCTGAAAGATGAAGACGTCACTGACCGTTCCCATAAGTCGCGAAACGTGAATAAGATCTGGAAGATTCCTTATAAGGGAAATATCTACGGCATCAACGGTGGCAGACACTTCTTTACGCCGAATCACCCGTTCATGACTTTAGACGGCTGGAAGTCTCTTGCTCCGGCGGCGAGTATGAAAGAAAGCCCTGGCATTAAAGTGACCAAATTGAAAGTTGGGGACATCCTCATCAAGCGCACAGGTCTTGAGGTGATTTACTCACTGGATGCGACCTACGTTGATGACTATGTTTATAACCTGACGGTGGATGAGACCCACGAGTATTTTGCTGACGATTATCTCGTTCACAATATTCAGAACAAGCAACCTGGTATCGATTGTTACCAATAAAAAAGGGCCCTTTGGCCGCCACGCGGGCGGGCCCTTTTTTATTGATCATCTTTTTTTCTTCGCGGTCTTCTTTGCGGTCTTCTTGGCAGGAGCTTTTTTCGCCGCTGCTTTTTTTGGAGCTGCCTTCTTCGCCGGCGCTTTCTTTTCTGTTTTCTTAGCTACTTTTTTGGCAGCTTTCTTCGCGACTTTTTTCACCGCTTTCTTTACTTCCTTCTCAACTTTCTTCTCTGCTTTTTCCACGGTCTTCTCAACCGTCTTCTTCACTGCCTGGACTACCTTTGTAGGGGCAGCCGCTTTAGGTTGAGGCTTATTGCTCGTATTAGGCGTAGTCCCGGAAATATTCTGGTAGGCCACGAGCATTTCGTGGAAAAAATCCCACGAGTCTTCCGGCTTCAGGGTTTCAAGGCGCTGCTTGTATTGAGCGTAAAGAGTGTCATCCTTTCCTTTAAACTGGTTCACCATGTAAACGCATTTCTGGGTCAGGTTCTGCTTGTGATGATCGGAAATGTCTTTTGGGAATGTCATAAGGTCCTCACTTTTTACTTATCATCGCCCTTCTTCTCTTCCGTTTCAAGCTTCAATTTATTTTTGACCTTCCGGACGGGCGAATGCCCCCATATCAAAGTAGTCCTGGGTAACCAAACTTAATCTCCTATCCGGACTTTCTGGTCAGGATGACTGTGAAACGGGGTCTTCTTGATGAAATAGAGGAGGAGCGCCTGCCAGTAGATGCCGGCGACGGTCGTGAAAGTCATGAAAGGAAAACGCATGAAACACGAGAAGACATTCCAGGCGGTGATCGGCCTTTCTTTCAGCTTGAGAGTCGAATCGAAAATCACATTCGTTTTACCCGTCGGACGGTTCTGCATGAGGATGTGAATAATCTCTTCGGGTTTATTGAGCACAAACGTGTAATCGATCTCCATCTGCATGAAGGGAGAGACGTGAAAAGACTTCGCGTGCTGCTGGAGAGTTTTGTTGTCACCCCTAAACGGATACACCTCAATGTTTCTTTGTTTCCACGGCGTATTGGTAACTTCAGAAACAATAAATTTCAGATTTTCGTTCTGATCGAAACAATAATAAAAGCTCACCGGATTGAAGCAGAAACCAAAGTAGGAAATATTGGTGAGCATGCGGATGGGCCCGGAGAAGTCCTCGCCCGTTTGCCTTTTGATGGAATCAGTGACAACTTCGCGGATACTTTTATCCGTCGGATGAATATAATTCTTTCGCGACCAGGACAAAATACCGGGAAAATGACAGGAAAAGAGAACGGGGATTTTAAAGATCCTCTCAATCTCCTCGAGATCCAGATAGTAATAGCAAACCTTATAACGAAACTCGTGATGAACGGGTTCAAAGCGCCGGTGCTCGACCTCGCCGACATACAGCCGGCTCTTCACACCGCGACCCCGAACTTCTCAATCACTTTGATCGCAGACTTCACTCCATCTTCGTGGAAGCCGTTACCCCAGTAAGCGCCACAGAAGTGTATGCGGTCTTTTCCTGAAATTTCTCCCCACTGTTGCTGACTCGTCACCGAATTCATGTCATACACCGGATGTGAGTAAGGAATCGTCTTGATGATTTTTTTCGGGTCGATGTAATCATCCATATTGAGCGAAACGAGAAACTTCTCCGGAGACGGAATATTCTGGAGAATATTCATGTGATACGTGACTGCCACGCGTTCGCGCATGCTCTTCGGAAGATAATAGTTCCAGGCGGCGTGGGCGAGCTTTCGTTTCGGAAGAACCGACGTATCAGTGTGAAGGATGATATCGTTCGGCCGGTAAGCGAACCGGGACATGATCTTCGATTCTTCGGGAGTCGGAGTCTCAAGCATTTTCATCGTCTGGTCAGCGTGACTCGCAAAAATCACGTGATCAAACTCGAGCGTGCGACCACCAGTCACAACTTCAATGCCTTTATGTTTTCTTCTCACACTCTGAACCGGAGAGTTCAGGTGAATATTGTTTTTAAAATTTTCGGTAAGCTTTGGGATGTAGCTCTTGGAACCATTGACGAGAGTTCTCCACTTCGGACGATCGCTCACCTGAAGAAGTCCGTGGTGATGGAAAAAACGCACGAAATAGTTCAGCGGAAAGTGTCGCATTTCCTGGCGACTCGCGGACCAGATCGCGGCACCCATCGGCATGATGTAATGCTCGGTGAATTCCATCGAATATTTATTCAGGTGAAGAAATTCTTCGAGAGTCCTTTCTTCAAAGATGGCGTCCTTCACTTTCTGATAATAGGAAGAGGCCTCTTTGTTGAAGCGGAGAATGTCACGGATCATGCGATGAAACGATGGCCGGAAAAGATTTCTTCTCTGGGCAAAGAGCGCGTTCATCGTCGTGCCGTTGTACTCAAGATCAGGATCTTCCGCCTTCACGGAAAAACTCATCGTCGAATCCTGTATCTCGACTCCGATTTTTCCCATGAGCTTTAAAAAGTTCGGATAATTTTTGGTGTTATGGACGATGAATCCGGTATCGACATTGTACTTACCAGAGTCGACTTCGATCTCATGCGTGTGCGTGTGTCCACCGATCCTTGAGTCGGATTCAAAAAGATGGACTTCGTGATGATCGGCCAGGTAATGACCGCACGTCATTCCGGAAATTCCGCTACCAACGATGGCTATTTTCATCATTAAATTATGTAAAGATTGTCTTAAGATTGAAAGTTAAGATCGGGAGCGGGCGTGCTTGTTCAACTTCTGTCGCTGACTTTGCTGTGCGCTATTGGAACTTCCCTGCCTGAAAATCCCGGATCGCTTCCTGAATCTCTGCTGTCGTGTTCATCACAAATGGCCCATAGGAAGCGATTGGTTCATCCAGTGGGGGAGCGTGACAGAGAAGAACACGCCCACCTTTTTCCGATGTCACTTCCAGAAGCTCGCCATCACCTGAAAAAGTCACCGTCTCGCGCGGGCCCGCCTTCGTTCCGTTGACGTTCACAAATCCGGAGATGACGTAGAAAAAAATCCGCTCGTTCGCGGGAATCTGAAAAGCATAAGAAGCGTTGTCTTTCATCGAGACAAGCATGGTGGTCGCGGGCCTGATCGTCGGGACCGGACCAAGATTGTCTTCCCATTTTCCGGAAACAAGTTTCACATGCACGCGGCCCGAGTCCCGCTCAAATTCCGGCAACTGATGTTTCTGAAGACCCAGATACCATGGCTCACTCATCTTGAGTCGCGCGGGAAGGTTCACCCACAGCTGGAGAATTTCCATCGGGCCACCGGCGCGCTTGAAATGTTCTGAAGAAATTTCTGAGTGAACAATGCCTCGTCCGGCAGTCATCCACTGAATACCGCCATCCATGATGACACTTTCGGTTCCGGTGGAATCGCGATGAGCAATGTCTCCGGCGAGAATGAAAGTGACGGTCTCAAAACCGCGGTGAGGATGAGGACCAAAAGGAAGACCGTGATTATTTTCAGGATAGTTCTGAGGGCCGTGATGATTGAGAAAGAGAAAGGGATTGAGATCCGACAGACCTTGCACCGGCATCGCGCGAAAGGTGATGAGGTCATCGATATCGTCTCTTTGTGCGTGGTGGATACTTAAGATTTCCTTTCTTTTCATAGGAAGATTCTAATCCGGCAAGAGAGGGGCGAAAAGGACCGGCGCACTTTAGTAGACAAAAGGACATGTGTTTTTGTAGACACGTATGATGAAAACTTTACTCCTCATTTTTCTGGTCTTCATTTCTTTAAACGCTCAAGCTCTTTACACGACGGAGACCGAGCTCGGCTATATCCAGAACGGAGGCAACGCCGACATCCAGACGACAAACTTCAAATCGGTAAACGTCTATTCGTGGGATAAATACAAGGCAAGTTTCGGGGGACACTATACCTATGGTGAGACCGCAGACAGTGTGACGGTGAGGAACTGGGACGTGAATGCCAAGATCGAGCAGGAAGTGAGTCACCGCCTTGCGCTCTTTGTGGGCGAAGTGATCGAAGGAAACACTTTCACCGGCATCCAGGGAAGGTACAACTCAGACGCGGGTGCCAGATACTATTACATCCAGTCAGAACCCGAGAATTTTTTCT
>JBJMLZ010000267.1:0-4636 GCA_045805035.1 Bacteriovoracaceae bacterium | reverse complement strand
TCCATGAGTTTCTGGAAGAAATACCACCCCAGGACCGAAGACATACAGAGATCGGCCATGGAAAATTTTCCGCCCACGAGGTACCCGTCCTTCACCGCGCCCTCGAGAACCCGGACCGTATCTTCATAGCTCCCATACCCCAGCTGGCCTGAGGCCATTTCTTTCACCCGCGGGAAGTTCTTGTCGGTGACCGCAGGTTCAAGACAATTGGCCATGAAAAGGATCCAGCGATAGTAACTTCCGCGTTCAGGATCCGTGATTTTGGGAGCTAAATTATTTTGCGGAAAAGCGTCCGCCAGATACATGCAAATCGCGGTTGTTTCTGTTACCACGGTGTTCCGGTGAACAATCGCAGGAATTTTCCCCATCGGATTGATCTTAAGGTACTCGGGACTTTTTTGTTGATTCGTCTTCCAATCAAGAAACTTGATTTCGTATTTTGCCCCTACCTCTTCGAGGGCCCAGTGGACGAGGCGACCGCGTGACATTGGGTTGTAGTAAAACGTAACGATATCGTTCATAAAAACTCCTTTCCGTATTATGATATTCGCATGAAGATCATTGCCTTCGCAGTATTTTTTGTCGCCTTCGGATGTTCGCATCCGAAGAAAAAAGTTTATCCACCGAAAGCGGTGAAATCTCCGGTGGCGGTGACAAAGGATGAAGACGCGAAACTGAAACAACTCATCGAGCAAAAATTTTCACGCAAAGGAACGTTTTCCACCGTCACAGATGGTGACGTGACGACGGAAAAATATCGTCGCGATGATGGTGAGACAGTGTTGACTCTGGAGAAAGGCGAACTTCGCACAGAGACGCTGATCGAGAAAGGGAGAAAGATCACGCGGACGTGGCAGGATGGTGATCTCACGAACCTCACCGTCGCTTATCCCAAAAAAACAACGATGGTAACACTCGATGCTGACGGAAACTTCACTCAGAAGATCATGACTGAGAAAGGAAAAAAGAAAGCAGTGTGTGTGTGGTATGAAGGGCAGTCAACTGTACGGGTGGAAGATGACACTTGCGTGGAAACACTCTCTGGTCTGGACTAATGAAATTCTTCCTTCTTCTTTTTCTCCTCGTCTCCTGCCAGTCCAAAGACGAGAACGAAATCTGGATCTACACTTCACTTTATAAAGATACAATCGCTGATGTGACACCGTATCTGGCGAAAGCTTTTCCCGGTGTGAAGATCAATTGGTATCAGGCGGGATCGGAAGAAATTGCAGCGAAGGTGAACACTGAACTCATCGCGGGAGTTCCTAAAGCTGACATTCTTATTTCTTCGGAACGCTTCTGGTATCAGGAGTTAGCGGATTCAGGGCGTCTGGTTTCCTGGAAGCCTTCTCAGTATGAGAGTTTCCGGCCTGAGTATCAGTACCCAGAAGGAAATTTTCATATCGTCTCCGTTCCGATCATGGTTCTTGCGTACAACTCGGAAGTAATGAAGGCAGACGAAGCGCCAAAATCTTTTCATGATCTGGCCCTCCCGAAATATAAAAATATTGCTACGGGTGGAAGTCCTCTCGCGAGCGGCACTGCTTTCACCACTGTACTGGCGCTCTATGAAAAATACGGCTGGGATTTTTTTCACGAACTCCGGAAGAATGGATTTCTTTTTGATGGTGGGAACTCTGCGGTCCTGAAGCGTATTCAGACGAAAGAAAGACCCGTAGGTTTTGTTCTGCTCGAGAACGTTCTTCGTTTTCAGCACGATGATCCGAGACTCAAAGTGATTTATCCCGAGGATGGAGTGGTCACTCAGTTCAACACCATGGGGATTCCGAAGAAAAAAAAGATGCGGCCTGAAGTCCTGAAAGTGGCGGAGTGGTTTTTCACTGAGGATGGACAGAAGGCGATGACGAGATCCTTCATGCACTCGCCGCTGAAAAATTTCCCTCCTCCGGAAGGGGCAAGGGATCTTTCCGAGTTGAAAGCGAAGGCCTTTGCCTGGACACCGGAACTTATTCACGAACTCACCGAGAAAAGATTTGAGATCAAAGAGAACTATGTGGAGATCATGTTCAAATGAAAAAGTTCGGACTGTATCTTTTGCTTTTCGTGCTCTTTGCGGTTTGTGTGTATCCGTTTCTTTTTCTCGGAGAGTCTTTCTCGTTTGAGAATGGCCATTTTGACTGGGCCATTTACAAGCGCGCTTTCAGCTCAGACATGACCCTGAGAAGTTTCCGGAACACGATTCTTGTCTGCGGAAGCTGTGTGATCTTTTCCACTCTCATTTCTTTACCGCTCGCCTGGCTTTTCACAAGGACCGATGTTCCGCTGAGAGGTTTCTGGCGGACGATGTTCTGTCTCCCTTATGCGATTCCTCCTTTCCTCGGTGCGATTGCGTGGATCTATCTGGCGAACCCTTCGACGGGACTTCTCCTTGGCGTTTTTCCCTGGGTGAATATTTATTCGATGACCGGTCTGATCTTTGTGATGACAGCATTTTTTTACACCTTCATTCTGATCAACGTGATGACCGCGATGGAGAAGATCGATCCCACACTGGAAGAGGCCGCGAAGATCTCCGGGGCTTCTTCTTTGCAAGTGTTCTTCAAGGTGACTCTGCCGCTTGTCGTTCCTTCTCTCATTTCAGGTATGCTTCTCGCGTTTTTGTCTGCGATTGCAAGCTTCGGGATTGCCGCCCTCATCGGTAACCCCGCCGGCATCACGCTCATGACGACTCAGATTGTGTTGTTTCAGAAGATGGCATCGTATACGGGACTTAAACTTTCCGGCATTCTCTCTTTGTCACTTCTTCTTCTCGCTATTGCCGTGTTTGTGCTCGATCACTTCATCGGAAAAAGATTTCGCTTCAGTCTAGTGACGGGGAAAGTGGCCAGGCCCAGCCTGATTGAACTTGGTTCCAAAAAAATCTGGGCAATCGTTTTTTTGTCTCTCCTTGCCTTGATACTGTTTATTCTCCCCGTGGGGGCGATTCTGATCGCGGCCCTCTCGAAAGTGCAGGGGAATCGTGAGCTCACAAATTTTGGGTTTCAGAACTTTGAAACCATTTTCTTCAAGACCGATGAAACCTGGAGAGCGGTGAAGAACTCACTGATCCTTGCTCTTGGGGCCGGAGCGGTTTGTACATTCTTTGGTTACTTTCTTTCTCAAAGCGGAAAGTCGGTCGCAAAACCCGTGAACAAAGTGAAAGAAATTTTCATTGCTGTCCCTTACGCGGTTCCGGGAACAGTTATCGCACTGGCCTTCATTCTCACCTCGCTCTCACTGAGGCTTCCGCTCTACAACACGCTCGGAATCATCCTCCTTGCGTACTTTGCGAAGTTTCTCAATTTCTCGTATAGAATTCTCAATGACGGTATCTCGCAGGTGGATCAGACACTTATCGATGCCGCTCATGTGGCGGGCGCGGGAAGCTGGGATGTATTCAGAAGAATCTGGATTCCTATCCTCCGGCCTTTTCTCATGGCCTCTTTCTTTCTGGTGTTCATGCCGGCGTTCTCCGAACTTACGATGACGGTTCTGCTCACCGGGCCCGGGAATGAAACGATCGGTACACTTATCTTTCAGATGCAGGAATATGGAGACGCCTCCGGTGCGGGCGCCGCAGTTCTTGCTTTCTTTGTTCTCCTTGTGATCATCGCGATGAATACGACTCTGAAAATAGCTACCAAAGGGAAGTACGGCCTATGAGCTCCGTAGAATTTAAAAATGTCACGAAGTCCTACCAGGACAATCACATCCTGAAGGGAATTTCCTTCCGGATCAATGATGGAGAGTTCGTATCTTTTCTCGGACCTTCTGGCTGCGGGAAAACCACTTCGCTTCGCCTGGTCGCGGGACTTGAGAAAAATACCACCGGTGAAATTTTCATCGGGGATGAGCAGATCTCTGATCCGGCAAAAAATCATTTTGTTCCGACGAAAGACCGTAAGCTCGGGATGGTTTTTCAAAGTTACGCCATCTGGCCTCACATGAATATTTTTGAAAATGTCGCGTTTCCTCTGCGCATGATGAAAATGAGTGAGGAAGAAATCCGGAATAAAGTGGAAGAAGTTCTGAAGCTCGTGGAGCTCGGTGGACTTTCCGCGCGCATGCCGAATACTCTTTCCGGCGGGCAACAACAGCGCGTGGCCCTCGCGAGAGGCCTTGTCGCTCGTCCGCGCGTTCTTCTTCTCGATGAGCCGCTTTCAAACCTCGATGCCAAGCTTCGCGAAAAAATGCGGAAAGACATTCGCGAGATCCAGCAGCACTTCAAGATGACCTGTATCTATGTCACTCACGATCAGGTTGAGGCCTTCAGCATGAGTGACCGGATCATGATCATGGAGAAGGGCACGATCCTGCAATTCGGAACGCCGGCGGATATCCGTTCGAATCCGGCAAACGAATTCGTAAGAAACTTCATCTCCTGATTCACTCGTAGAGAAAATCCCTCGAGCTCGAGGAGATATTCTTGTCGGCTATACCCGTGTAGAGTGAATCTTCCTGAACTACGGAAATAAAATTTCCATCCGGATCCTTGAACCACGCAATCACTGGACCATCGTCGTGCATGATCCCGAGTTGATCGGCGCCTTCATAGTGCACAAACTGGATGCCCTTATTAGTGAGCTCATGAACCGCTTCGCCGATGTTCGGCACCTGCAGATTCAGCACGGTGACC
>JBJMLZ010000266.1:0-7994 GCA_045805035.1 Bacteriovoracaceae bacterium | reverse complement strand
TCACCCAACTCCTTGGATTTTTCAAGGAGACCCAGGAGATCCTGATCAAGAATTTTAAAGAGGTCTTCAAACTTCTCGAGGACGTAATAGAGGGGCTGGGGAATATCAATTCTGTAGGGAGTCCGAAGAGCATCGAGAGCATTGAAGGGTTTTCTCACCGGCTCCGGGCTTTCCACGGACCACACCGTCTCATGGATCGAAGAAAGCATGCCTCCGCCGTAAGCGCGGACACCCTGTGGAGTCTTGAGCAGTCCGAATTCAATCGTAAACCAGAAAACGCGGAACAAGCGGCGGCGATCATTCGGTGAAACCGACAGCGCGAGCTTTCCGAACTCTTCCATGAAATTGGCATAGTCAGGGAAAGTGAGGAGCGGAACGTGACCGTAGAACTCGTGGAAGATGTCGGGTTCTTCGATGTAATCAAGTTCTTCGGGAATGCGGATGAAGCTCGCCGCCGGAAATTTCCTGAGTGCCAGGAGGGTGAAGAATTCCCGCGCAGGAATGAGTGCAGGTACGACTTCCACTTCCCATCCGCTAAAGTCAGCGAGGCGCTTATTGATTTCATAGTGCTGAGGCACATGATTCTTGGCAAAGCCGATCCGCTCAAGTCCTTCGAGAAACTCTGGGCAGGCGCGCGTCTTCACGATCTCCGTCTGTCGGGTGATCAGTGTATTCCACGTACGGTTCTCGGCTTCAGTCCAGCTGATAACGCCTTCGGAGTCCGGGTATTTTGAAACATACTTGGTTTTCTTCATAAGCACCCGGCGGGAGTATAGAGGGAAAACTCTCGAGTGTGGTCTTTGTTTGTAAATAATTCTTTGATAAATTACGGTATGGACTGGAATCTGCCTTCAGAAATCATTGATGAGCGACTTGGCCTTCGGGTGAAGGAGATCGAGTCAGACCTTCTCCGGCGAGCGCAGCTTCTGATTCCAAAAGGCGATCATCATTCCTGGGGAGCGGCCCTCCACGAGGGTAATCAGACCTGGGTGGGACTTCATCCCGAGACCATTCAGACTCCCTACGCGGAACTTGCGCGCATGTGCCGAAAGCTCTCGTTGAAAAACGGTGATCACGTGGTGGATCTTGGCGCGGGTTATGGCCGACTGGGTTTCGTGCTTCAGGATCTCTACCCGGCAGTTACGTTTCTCGGACTTGAGTTTGTGCATGAACGGGTGCTTGAGGGACAAAGAATCTATCGCGAGTTGGGACTTGATCCCAAGACGCTTACCGAGGGTGATCTCACCGCGGAAAATTATTTTCCCGAAGAGGCCACTCACTATTTTCTCTACGACTTCGGAAAAGTTCCCCACATCCGCCGCATTCTCCTGCAACTCGGAGAGATCGCAGACCGGAAAAAATTCACCTTGATCGGACGCGGGAAAGGTGTGCGGTCACTCATCAGTCATGAATTCCCGTGGCTCACGGTATTTTATGCGGAAGAAAATTTTTCGATCTACTCAATCTGAGCTGGCGGGCAGCAGGTATCAAGATAGCGCTGAACCTCGCGGGTGATCTCATGCTTTTTTTCGAGTGCAGACAATCCGGAGAGGCGTTGGTGGTACTGAGCGAGATCGATGTACACAAAGTTCATCCGGATAGTCTTAAAGAGCCGCGGAAAATGTTGTCCCGGTTTTTGAATATGATGAAGCCCTCCGGAAAGACACAGGAGGAGTCCACCTTCTTGTACATTCATCACAACGTCAGCAATTCCCGGTTTCACCGTCATGGGCCTTCCGAATTTATCCAGACCATTCGGTCTTTTCATTCTTCCTTCGGGAGCGATGAAGATCACGTCATCCGGACGGATGGAAGAGAGATACTTCGTCCATGTATTATCACTTTTACGAGAGACCGAGGAGATGGATGGCATCATCATCTTCCAGAATTTTCCCACGAGCGGGCGATTCAAGGTGATGTCGGCACCCGGAACTGAAAGATGGTGGGCCATTTTCCACAGGAAGCGAAACGGCAGACCCTGGACGTAAAGTGGCTCAAAGAGGGAAGTGTGATTGAGGAGAGCGTAGATCCGCGCTTTGTTCCACACATCTTCCGGCGGCACCGTCAAAAAATGAAATTCTCTGCGATAGAAAATATGCGAGAAAATCTTCACTGATGAGAGGACAATAAAGGCGAGGAGCTCTTTCATTTCCATTCTTCTTTTTTCATATCGTAGAGAACGAACGGATGCGGATCGGTCGGATCGTGATGGTATCCGCGAAAAGTCATCCCAAGTTTCTGCATGACTTTGATCGAGTCCTTATTGTCGGGCATGGCCTTGGCAAGGATCCGTTCAAGCTTCAACGTTTTAAATCCGTAATCCAGTGAGGCGCGCGAGGATTCCGTGGCGTAACCCTTTCCCCAGAATTTTTTCATGAAACGGTAACCGAGATCGACTTCATTTGTTTCCGGATGAAACTTGAGGCCGCACCAACCGAGATACGTCCCGTCTTTCAAGGTGACTGCAAAGCGCCCCATTTTATATTTGTGCCATTGCGGGAAAACAATTTTTTCGAGAAGCTCTCTCGCTTCCGCGGTATTGGAGAGTGACTTGTCACCGGTAAAGCGCACGACTTCCGGATCAGAATTCATCGTGACAAGATTTCCGGCATCGTCGATGGTCTGCAGGCGAAGAAGAAGTCGATCGGTCTCTGTTATGAGCATATGATTTATTGTACAATGGAGTGATGACACGTGAAAAGCGATCATTGCTTCTTGGTCTCATCACAATTGTTCTATGGGGGAGCCTTGCGACCTTCGGGAATCTCCTGATTCACCTTCCGCCGTTTTTCACTCTGGGTGTCTCGTTCCTGATCGGTTCACTTCTTTCTCTCCGGAATCCTCGTGAGATGTTTCCTTCGATGAAACTTCTTTTATTCGGGACTGCCGGTTACTTCGGTTATCATTTTTTCTTATTTTACGCTTTTCGTTTTGCCCCGGCAGTCGAGGCCAATCTCATCAACTACCTGTGGCCCGTGCTCATGGTGATGATGGCGCCGCTGTTTGAAAGAAACACGCAGCTTCGCAGGTATCACTTCACCGGCGCAATTCTTTCGATCATCGGGTGTCTCTTTCTTGTTTCCGGAGCTCCCGCGGATAGTATCAGTGGAGAAGAGTCCAAAGGCTATGCTCTTGCTCTCATGGCCGCCATCACCTGGCCGGTGTACTCCCTCGGCCGCAAAAAATTTCCGTCGACTTCCGTATGTTCCATCGGAGGATTTTGTCTTTCCACCGGTGTTCTCTGTCTCATCACTCACGCGCTGATTGAGCCAAAAGTCTCGCTGACATTCTCGGAAAGCTGGAAATTAATCTGCATGGGTCTTGGTCCTTTCGGTCTTGCCTTTTATTTCTGGGACACGGCCACCCGCGAAGGAGACGCCCGCGTTCTCGGGGCACTGGCCTATCTCACTCCGGTCATTTCCACTCTGGGACTCGTGTTTTTTGCAGGAAAAAATTTCACTTGGTCAAGTTTTCTGGCGATGTTTTTGATTACGGGTGGAGCATGCCTTGGTCTTCTCGACTTCCGGGTGCGGAAACAGTAAACTTTTTTCATGCAAAATCACTGCGCCATCGGGGAAAGAGACACCACAGTTTTCCTCGCCAATGAACAAAAAACAAAATGGGTTACGATCATCACACTCGTGACCATGGTGGCAGAAGTTGTTGTTGGTTACTGGTCTGGCTCCATGGCCCTTCTCGCTGATGGCTGGCACATGGCCTCGCATGCACTGGCACTTTTCCTGTCTCTCGTCGTTTACTATCTCTATCGCCATCCGAAATTCCGCGCCTCTTTCACTTTCGGCGGAGGAAAAATTCTTTCTCTCGGTGGTTATACTTCCGCGATTCTACTCGTCGTTGTTGCGGGCTCCATGATCGTGGAGTCTTTCCAGCGTTTTGCTGAGGCCCGCGCGATTCACTATCCGGAAGCACTGACGGTTGCGACGATTGGTCTCGTGATCAATCTTTTGTGCGCGTGGATCCTTCATCAGAAGGAAGACATTCCGCATGCTCCTCACCATCACCACGATCACGGCCATTGCGATCACAAAACAAAGCTTGCTCCCAGAGGCCATCACCACAGTCATAGTCATAGTCATGGTCATTCACATGCTGGCGATCATAATCACGCGAGTGCGTACATTCACATCCTGACGGATGCTCTCACGTCTCTCTTTGCGATTGGCGCACTTCTTGTCTCTCAATGGAAAGGCTGGACTTGGGCGGATCCTCTCGTGGGTATCATCGGCGGTATTGTTGTTCTCAAGTGGGCGCTTGGTCTCATTAAGTCTTCAGGCATGGACCTTCTCGATGCTCACGATGAAACTATCGACCGCGATGGACTCGTGAAGACTCTCGAGATCGACGGCTCCAAAGTGGTGGACATGCATTTGTGGAAGCTCGCTCCGGGACAAGTCGGTGGTGAAATCATCATCAGAAGAAATGCCGATCAGCCGTCTTCTTACTACCGGGATCTTGTTCAGAAAAATTACTCGATCCAGCATCTCATCATCGAAGTGGTCTGAGCATCCGGTCAGCGCAATGGTCAAAACTTAACAACTATAAGTCTGGCCAAAATCCGTTCGCGTTCCATTTTCATCGGCAAAAGTTTTCGTCACAATCCGGCCCTCTTACGGAGGTCCAACCCATGAAGAAATTTTTCCTTGCAGCTTTTTTCCTCGTTTCGGCCGCCGCCGTCGCAGACGATGCGATGGTGACCATCAATGGCTCCATTGTTCACGATCTCTCTAATCCTCATTCTTATCAGGGTGAGTTTGTCTTTAAACCGGAAACTTCGGTGACGATCATGCTCACGACCTGCACGAGTGCCAACAACTGCTACCAGGCGATGAAAAAATCCTTCACTGGCGTGACTGCTTTTCCGATTCCTTTCTCTCTTCAGGTGAAAAAAGGCGTGTATGCGCTTCAGGTTTCGGTGCGTTCATCGGGTGGAGCAAAAGAAGAAGTCGGTGATCTCGTGAATGAAGAGCTTATTGTCGTCGGAAAAAAAGATGATGAAATTACCGTGAATGCTTCAGGACTTGAGGCCTGCACGGACCCGAACTCAGGCGGCTTCTGCCTGTAGATTATTCGTTGACGATCATCAAGTGAATGCCCTTCAACGTCGGGTGATTCTCAAACTTCTTGATGTACTCGAGGAACGGAAGCTCGAAGACAGTTTTCGGGCCGGTAGTTGAGGCATGGCGCTGGTATAGAACCTTACCCTTCCAGAAAAGAAGGGCCTGATGGGAGATGTTCTGGTGCGTGCCGATCTCCTGGGTGAGATCCCAGTTCGGACGAACGTAATTGACGATCGCTCCGTGTGGGATGTTTTTTACCCACGAAGGATTTTTCAGGATCCAGTTGATCTCAACATACGGAACTGTCGCGGTTTCCGGTGAGTAATTGCGTGAGAGTGAATGAAGCTCATCGAGAAGCGCGTTTCTTTCTTCCGCGCTCGCGTTTGGCACCACGATTTCTTCCGGATGAATTTTCTGAAGCCATCCCGGAAGATTGATCTCGGCAGTGGCGATAAGAACGTGCTTCCCGCCAAGCTTGTGAGTGATATCCGTGAGCATCCCGTTTTTAATATTGTTCGGAATCCACCAGAGATCTGTGAAGTGATTGCGCGTGAGATAATCCACGTTGCCATTGGCGTAGCGGACTTCAAGTATGTTTTTTTCAAACTCATTGGCGTCGCGGGAAAGCGCGAGAGCAATATTGGTTTCAACAAACGTCGTGCAGTCAAAAGTATCGAAGCGGTAGAGGGGATCCTGGTCATAGCGGCCATCCGGACCTTCACCGAGAGGGCCACCGAAGCCGTACGGTTTTCCGAGAAACATTTGTGAGAAGTTATCGAGGCGATCACCAATCCCAACAACATTCATCCCGCGATCAAGAATTGTCGCCGCTTCTTCGCGCGTATCCGCAAAGGCAAATGACGTCAGCATCAGAGCGAAGATAAAGAGTTTCATCATAAATTGGCCTCCCTTATAGATTAGGAAAAACAAGTCGTCTTCGCCTAATCAATAACCCTTACTTTTTTGGCCAAAGAAAGGTTAAAGGCCATTTAGCTCGGAGGATAAGTCCTTAAATAATCATTGGGGAAAGCTCTCTTTTATACTGGTTTCCTCCCGGAGGACACCATGCTTGAGCCCGATGAATTGAAAACTCTGAATACTTTGCGTCCATGGCGTTCCATTGCCGACATTGCTCACGTCTGGCTGAACATCGGGTGTTGTCTCTATTTAACTTCCGAGTCGCTGTGGTTTCTTCCACTCGCATTACCAATTCTCGCTGCCCGTCTGCACGCGCTGACATTGATCATGCACGATGGTGCCCATTATCTTCTTCATCCACGGGTGTTGGTGAACGATTTTCTTTCCAACGTATTTGCCTCCTTTCCGCTGGGCCTTTCGACCGAGGTTTACCGGAAGACCCACTGGAAGCATCACCAGTTTACCCAGACCATGAAAGATCCCAATTTTGTCATCATGCAAAATGAACCAAACTGGCACTATCCGAAAAAAATGGAAGAGGTGAAGAAGCTCCTTATAAAAGACATTTTTTTTATCGGAATGAAAGATCACCTCGTGATCCTGAAAGACTGGCAGGTGATGCCGAATCTCGGCCTCACGTCGAAGCTTGAAAAAATCTGTTTCCCGGTTTTTGTGCTTGGGGTTTTTTCGTTGGTTTATTGGACTGGCGCCTGGGAACAATTTCTGGTTTTTCAGGCGGGAGCTATGCTGATTAATCCCCTGGCAAGACTTCGGGCCATGAGTGAACACGCCCATTATGAATCCGAAGGGCAGGATAAACCCCACAAACTCGAGGAAACGCCAACGATCAACGCGAGTGCTCTGGAGAGATTTTTCTTTGCTCCTTTTAATACCAACCGGCATCTCGAGCACCATCTCTATCCTACAATTCCTTACTACAATCTCGAAAAGGCGCATTCTCTCGTGGAGAAATCCGCCACCTATCAACGTCACTGCCGGTATGAGCTGGATGGTTACTTACTGGGAAAAAGAACCGCGGTTCGGGAGATTCTGGTGGGCGAGGGATATCCAGTGGCCAAGAAAAAAGCTGCGTGAGTGTAAGATGATGTTGGTTTCCTGACCAGAACAGTTCGTCCTAATCTTTTAGGACACCTTTCATAGTCAGGGAGCAAGACTTGAACAAGCACATTGTCCTCATCACTCTTTTGTCACTTTCGTTTTCTTCCGTTGCCGGCACTCTTCTTTATCCGGACACCCAGAAAAGCGCACTTCACTTTCAGTCACTGAATGACCTCAAAGGTCTCGGTGTGGACGTGGACGCTTCTCAGTTTGTTCTGAAAACTACGCAAGAAGGTCTTCTCGGCAAATACCTCACGTTCCAGAAAGTCGTGAATGGCCGCAATGTTGAGAACAGCGAGATCGTTGTTTCTCTCGACCAGAATGGCCAGGTCATGAAGGTTTACCATGATCTCTCAGCTTCAAATGAGAAGATGGTTGCCGCTTCTGTACCGATGATCTCTCAGGACATGGCGCTTGAGACAGTTTGGAAAAAACTCAACGTCAACGGCCGCCTTATCAATAAACCAGAAGTCTCTCTTCTTTATCTGAAAGACATGACTCTCGTTTACCGCGTTCGCCTTTCTGTTTCTTCACCGGTTGGCCACTTTGAGGCGATCGTGAATGCTCAGAACGGAAATGTTGTTTCAGTAAAAGATGCTGCTCTTCCACGCGCGAAGAGAAATCAAGCGATGGTTCGTCTTTCCAACAAGGCGATGTTCTCTTCTTACAGCGCTGCTTTGAATGCTTTCGAAGTAGCTCAGCAGAAGTCTTTCGGAAAACTCTTCACAACTACCAATGGCACAGCACAAGTGTTCGATCCGAACCCAACTGTGACTCTTGGCCGCTCTGATCTTCAGGACGAAACTGAAGCTTCAGTTTTCCTTCCTGCTTATAAGACAGAAGACCTGAAAGAAATTTCTTCTGAAGGTGGCGTTTACC
>JBJMLZ010000265.1:0-4533 GCA_045805035.1 Bacteriovoracaceae bacterium | reverse complement strand
GGATAGCCAGCGTTGGTATCAAAACCATAGACGGGATAGAGTGCATGCATTTCTTTCATAAAAGCGTCGCGCTTTTCCTTGGCAATAATCGCGGCGAGCCCCACCAGAGATGATTTCACATCACCCTTCACGATCGTAATTTCTTCCCACGGACTAGCTTCCTCCCCCCAGCGGAGTTTGCATTGCCCATCAATCAGCACTGTTGTCTGTGATCGGTCTCCATTCTGAAGTTCAAGCGCGGCTTCTTTCATTCCGCGCATGGAGGCCTGAAAAATATTTTCGGTGTCGATAATCTCGTGATTCATGTCCCAGGTGACGTGCTGGATCTCGAGCCCCTTCCAGCTGAATTCGCCTTTCTGACGGAAAGGTACATCTCTCACGCCGAATTTCTCAAGAAGCTCAAGTCTCGTCTCTGACGTGAGAAGCTTTGAATCTTTTACGCCGTTTCTTCTGAGTGAACGAAGGAGAGTGATGAGTGAATTGTAGTCATTCACAACAACACGAAGTCCACCGATAACAACGGGACCCGGGAGTGGCGAGCGACCGACTTCATCGACGGCAATGATTTCGCGCGGGAAATTTTTTACGAGTTTCAATTCGATCATTCAGGAAGAAGAATAATCGAAAACGAAGAGGAGATTTTTTATTTTTTTACCCGACAAGACGGATAAATTTCACCGGGCAGCCAAAAATTCCGGAGAGAAATTTTGCAGCATTCACAATCCGTTTTCTTTGCCCTCTTTCCAGTGCTTCATCCCCGACCGAAGAAGTTTTTACTTCTGCTACCTCGAGGATCCAGGATTCTTTTTTCCTCATACGGGCGAGATCGAGCTGTCCGAGTTCGCGCGAGCGAAGCAGCTGAGGTGAAATGAGAAGTGCAATTCCTTCAGAGTGAAATTCACGAGAACGTTGGAGCTCAAGCGCCAGCCCCGACATATTCCCGGACGCCTTTGAATGACTTCCGGTGAATCGGGCTTGGCCCATAGTTCTTGATGGCCTTGCGATGGGCGGGTGTCGGGTAACCGTAGTGGGAATCAAATCCGTATTGCGGGTAGAGGGCATGCATCTCCTTCATGTGTCCATCGCGCTTAACTTTCGCGATAACTGAAGCAAGACCGATGAGTGCAGACTTGGAATCGCCCTTCACTACCGGAAATTCGCTCCACGAAGATTTCTCATTACCCCAACGGAGTTTCATGTGACCGTCGATAAAAACATTTGTCGGAAGATTTTGCGGATCCGAAAGAAATTGTGACGCTTCTTTCATGCCACGAAGACTTGCGCCGAGAATATTCTCTTCATCAATCACCGTATGATCCATTTCCCAGGTCACATAATGAATCGCGACTCCCTTGAGAAGAAGTCCGCCTTTTTTACGGAATGGAAGTCCCTCCACCCCCAGCTTCGTCAGTGCAATCTTACGATCATCTTCGCTGAGGAGCTTCGAGTCTTTGATGCCTTTCGTGCGAAGAAATTTGAGAACGGCCCGAAGTTCGTCTGAAGAATTGATCAGTAGCCGAACAGCTCCGATGACAACCGGCCCGCCTAACGGGCCTCGACCAACTTCATCAGTAGCGATAATCTCACAGGGAAATACAGGAATGAACTTGAGCTCGAGCATGTCTGCTCGTCATATCAAATTCCCGATCAGAAAGTATAGCCGATGCTGAGACCGAGCACGGTGAATGTAGGAAGCGTGTTGAAGTTATTTATAATGCGTTTGATGGAGCGGGCACTGCCACCGGAAACGTGCTTCAGGACCGCATCGTTTTCCCATTGGCCAAATAAAGGTTGGTTGAAGCGGATCCAGTCTACGCCGAAGGTGATTCCATTTGCCATTTGCCAGCGGTTACCCAGACCCAAAGTGAGTGCAAAGTTTTCCATCTCAAAAAAATTCACGTCAGGAGTTTTCGGAATATCAGATCCGAGTTCCACTTTTCCTTTCTGGTAAGCGAGACCGAAAAGCATGTTGAAGCTGTTGCCCGGAAAGTAGCGTGCGTGAAGAGAAACTCTTTCTTCCGTGACACTTCCCAGATCGATACCGAAGAGCGGAACAGAAAGATCAGCGTGCGAGTATTCACCCTCCACTACCCAATACTTCGAAAAATTTTGCGTATAAGAGCCCGTCCATTTTCCCGGAAGCCAGGTGGAAAATGGCTGGAAACCAAGCATGACGGTACCGAAAGAATGATCACGAAGATCTTTGCTCTCGATGATAGTGCCGGCCACGGATTCGATTTTCGTTTTGCCTTCTTCGGTTACGTCCTTCGCCTTATCAATCGCGGGATCAATCAGACCTTGATCTTTCTTCGGTTCTTTTTCAGTGGTGTTGGTGTGCTTATCGATAAATTTATCGAGCGCAGTTTTTTCTTCGGCGGCAAATGAGTTCAGAGAAAAAATAACGAAAAATGGAATTAAGAATTTCATAATCACCGGGCAAAAAAAAAGCCTCCCGAAGGAGGCTTTTCTTTGTGTTTTGATTAGCGGGCGTAATCGATAGCTACGCGAGCTGCTTTACCAGTTCTCTCACGGAGGTAGTTGTGTTTCGCACGACGAGACTTACCTTTCGATACGATCGTGATGCTTTCAACGGCCGGTGAGTGGAATGGGAAAACGCGCTCAACGCCGACACCGTCAGAAATCTTACGAACACGGAAGTGACCATTCACGCGACCTGGGTGTTTCATGGCAATGCATGTTCCCTGGAACGCCTGAACGCGAGTCTTCTCGCCTTCTTTGATTCTTACGCCGACTTCAATTGTGTCACCAGTTTTAAACTCGGCGAACTTTGAAGCGTTCGGGTTAGAGTACTTCTTCTCAACAACATCAATCAAATTCATAAAATCCTCTCTTGCGAGACTTCCATAAATACAACCTGTGTATCAGAGGGAAGGAAAAAGTTAGAGGTCAGAGGCTCGGGAAAGTCTGTCACAATAAATTGCAACAGCTGATCGAACAGACAGATGATTATATCCGTCATCTGCTTGGCCAAAAATTGGCTCCAGCCGAAAATCGGCCTGTTCGGTTACCGGAGCAGTTAAACCCCATCCTGTACCAAATATTAAGAACATAGGAGTACCCGTACTCTGCAGCTTTTGCAAGAGGTCTTTTTCTCCTCCGTCATACTTTTCGAAATTCGCGCCGGTGACCACGACACACGGCTTCTTCCCTTCCAGTCGGGTAATTTCCGCGATGGCGTCCTCCAGAGAATCAATCACCTGGGCCATGTGAAGGGCGTCCTTCCGGTCAGGATTGTAAATAAGTCCGGAATCCGATTCCCAGAATCCGAGGATCTTCTTCACCATTTCCTGCTGATTTTTAATCGGAGTCACGAGGAAATATTTTTTGAATCCGAACGTCCGCGCAGTCCGTGAGATGTCGTGGATATCAAGATTCGTCACCGACGTGGTGATTTCAGTCCCCTCTTTGGAGCGGACCGGGCCGTGGATCAGGCCGATGTAAGCAGGAACAGGAAATCGCATACGGCCAAGTACCACCTTTTACGAGGGAAAACAAGGTGATTGCGCTTTCCAACAGAGGGAGAAAGGTATACAAATCTGGACACTATTTTTTCCCTCTCGAAGTGAGTTTTTATGGAACCCAAGGCCCTTCAATTTAACCCGCGTGATCTGTTCCTGATCGCAGGTCCTTGTGCCATTGAATCAGAGTCGCAACTCCGTCAGATTCTTCAGCACGAAACTCGCCCGACGCTCATCCGCGGTGGCATTCATAAAATGCGCACTTCCGCCAAAGCCTTCCAGGGTATGGGCGAAGAAGGTCTCGCCATCGTCCGGAAACTCAAAAAAGAAATTCCATTCGACTTCATTACGGAAGTCACTGACGTCCGTCAGATCGAAAATCTTGTCGACACCGTTTCTGTTTTCCAGGTCGGCGCTCGTAACATGTACAACTACGAACTCCTGAAAGAACTCTCGCGCTACAATCGCCCGGTGATTTTAAAACGCGCTTTCTCCGCCACAATCACCGAATGGCTTGGGGCCGCTGAATATCTTTTCAACCTTGGCGAAAAAAATATCGTTCTCTGTGAGCGTGGCGTGCGCTCGTTTGATACGAAACTCCGAAACCTTCTTGATCTGGGGTCGGTGATCTGGCTCAAGAAAAATACTCCGTTCAAAATCATCGTCGATCCTTCGCACTCCATGGGACTTACTCCTTACGTAGCAGACGCTGCTCTTGCTGCGGTCGCCGCAGGTGCCGATGGTTTAATGGTGGAAGTTCATCCGGAACCTGCGTGCGCACTCTCAGACGGCCAGCAGGCACTGAACCTCCAGCAGTTTGATGAACTCGTCTCGAAACTCAAAAAACTCGCTCCTCTCTTTGAGAAAGAACTCAGGATGTAAAAATGGCCCGTGCCGATTTCGTTCGTGTGATGTTTAACGATATCTCTCACAAGTACGATCTTCTGAACGATGTTCTCTCTGTAGGCACTCATCGCCTCTGGAAGAAAAATTTCGTCGATCTTGTGATGAAGAATCAACCGAAGAAGGTCCTCGATTGCGCGACCGGTACCGG
>JBJMLZ010000264.1:0-44410 GCA_045805035.1 Bacteriovoracaceae bacterium | reverse complement strand
AAAGCGTTTTCAAAAACTCAAGCAGTTCTGATTTTTCAACCGCACTGAAAACTTCCACACCGTCATTGAGGAAGATGCCTTCATCGTGGCCGGTGTTTCTCATGCCTTCTTTTCTTGTGTCGTAGAAAAGATCTTTATTCTGTGTCCAGGCCAACGGAGTTTTGTCTGCTATTGGATAACCCACACATTCCTGATCGAAGTCGCGATCTTTATCACGGGCCTCGCCTGCCCAGTAAACAACCGGACGGGCCGAAGCTTTGGTGAGAAGGGCACAGAGATTGGGAGCGGAGTTGTTGTGGAAGTATGGCCAGCGGGCCCAGATACCATCGAGCGGAGGTGGCACATAACCTTTCTGCGGTTCCACCACAGTGCCGATGGATTTCGAAATCTGCAGAGAGTTGAGCGCATCCGCAAACTCGCGCATCCCGAGATATCTTCCCGGATCCGTGCCTACATCGCGCACCGGAGTTTTTTTGTGATAAGTGAGTTGCACGTTTTGAAGAAGCTCTTCATCGGAGAGTGTGCCTGCTTCCGGAAGATCCCAGCCTTTCATGTAAGTGCCGTGGCATTTCGCGCAGGCATTCACAAAATGCTTCTGACCACGTTTCGCTTTATCGATATCAAGCGAATGCACTCCGAAGAATTTTTCATAGCGAGGAGGTTTTGAAGCGAACACTGCAGAGGTGAGTTCACGGATTTTCTGATCATTATCAAGGAGCCATTTCTCGAGCGCTTTCAGATCAGTGCCGCGACCGATTTCGTTCCAGAGGAAGTTCGTGTGAACCGGATTTCCGGAAAGGATTGAACCATCCGAGAGCCAGCGATTTTTATACTTCAGCGTCCACCAGACTGCGGGCTTTGAGTCCGCGATCATTTTCTCAAGCTTATTTGGACGTGGATTCTTGTAAGAGTTAGGTGACTTTGTCGCATAGGGATCCTGCTCTCGACGGGAGAGTGACATCGCCACCTGCGCGAGACTCGTATCAAGCCCAAGTACTACTGGTTGCTTCGTGCCGACGTATTTGATGGATTCCTTCGAATCAACAAACATCAGGCGATCTTCTTCCGTGCTCTTGAGCATGTCCTTGAAGATATAAGAGTTGATATAAGGAGCGACTCTTTTACCCTCGTGAAAGAAATCATTGGCGCGGGGAAAGCGGTTGCTGAGGCCGAGAACTTTCACTCCGAATAAATCGGCCGAGTGACAGGTGGCACAGCTGAACGTGAGGCCCTTCCTTCCATGAGAATCCATGAGAGTGGCACCCATCGGAAGTTCTTTCTCGCGAGTAGAAAGTGATGGAAGGGGATTGGGATTTCTTTCATCATCATTTTGTGGATACGCGTGAAGGCCAAGCCAGCTGAAAACTTCATTCATCGATTTGAAAGGAGTTACTACCTGAGCGAGACGAAACAGAAGCGCTCTCACCGGATCGTTTTCCGCTGAATTGAAAAACGTCTTCATTGGTTCGTAAGGAATAAGCAGCGAAGTTGCGGCCACCGGATAAAACAATGCGTGCTTTCTCCCTGCCATCACCGAACGCTGAAGTTCGGCAGCTGGAAGTCCGTAGATATTTTCCCTTGGCGAGTTGACTTCAAAGTCGCGGGCCCATTGGGCATGAGCGGCCAGAGTCCAAAAGAGGCTTGTAAATAAAATATATTTAAGTGCTTGTTTTTCCATTCGACCATGTTTTCAATTCAGGGCCCAATGGTCAACTAAGGTTTCCTAACAGCGCGAATGGGATTCGCTGTCATAAGATTTCTTAAAATGAGCTTTGACGAAAAATCGTTCTTCCGCGAATGTGTCTCTCAGAAATCCGCCAGGATTTCCTCCCAGATGAGGGCCATCGTTTTGACCGCGATGGCCTTTTTCATTCTAGCCAGCTTTTTTCTCTGAATGAATCCGCTGAAATTCTTTTTCGATCTTCTGTGCATCCAGTGGCAGCTGATAATAGCCGGACGCTCCTGAAGCAGTCTGGGCATGAAGCTTGGCCTTCTCCGGAGAAATCGCACGGGCCATAATGAGGACCTTACTCATGGGAAATTTCTGTTTGATCTGTGCCGATAGCTGGTTCACTGCCTTGGCGTTTATGTCGTAATTCATCACGACAATCTGAAAATTTTTCTCGCGAAGACACTCGTTCAGCTCTTCGAGATTTGTCGCGGTGATGTAGTCATATCCCATAGGGAAATGGCGAATGGATTTCCGGAAAAAATCTGTCTGAAAATCAAAGAGCACAACTTTGAACTGATCTTTTTTCGGGGCCGGAGCAATGGCAGTGATCGTGTCTTCCGAGTCTTTTTTTTCAAGCACATCAAAAGCGATTTCTTCTTCGATATTGGCGAGCTTTTCCTCTTCGGCCAGCTTCTGCTTTTTCAGGGCATTCAGATCAAGCACGACCGTCGGCTTGTCATCGTCGTCACCTGGTGACATGAAAACTCCTCAAATTCCAATGGGTTCACTCCTTCATCGGCGGATACTCCCGGGACCTTAATGGTTCAGGGGGTATGTTCAAGTTTTAACTGTGTTTTCCGATAAGTACACTAAGGATAGGTGACTAAAAAAATGCCCTTTGATGATTTAAATCTCGAATTCGAAGACGAAGAAGAGACGTTACGGAAGAAGAAAGCGGAGACTTTGCAAGTCGACGTTGATCTTGAATTCCAGGCGCCCGATCCAAGTGGAAAGCCACGAGCGGCCGCACGTCCTGCTCCTCAAGGAGGAGAACCTTCCGCACGTCCTGCTCCTGCAAGACCTCCTGGTGCAGAAGTAAGACAGATCAACGAAGCTCGTCCTGTTTCTTCGGGAACTCAACCACAAGTCCGTCGTCCACCGATGCCTGGTGCTCCGGCACCTGCTGCTCAAGTTCGTCCGGTTGCTGCTCCACCAGTGGCCCCTGTCGTGGGCGCCAATGCGATGGAAATGTCCTACGATCTTGAGTCCGAATCGATTGTTCAGATGCGCGAAGAAATGAGACGCGTTCAACTCGATAGTGAAGTCAAGGTCGCGGTCGCTGAATTTAAGACAGAATTTCTTACAGAGATGCTCTCTGACATGAAGCTCCTCGATCATCAAATTAACCAGTTACTCGTCCGCATCAACGCCAAACATCCCGACATGAAACAAGAAGTGCTGATGATCAAAAAGCTTCTTGCCGACTTCAACGCAAAAAAAAGAAAATAATTTATCCATATTAAGGGGATAAATTATGCGCGCTCTCATTCTCATTACATTTCTGTTTCCGCTGATTTCATTTGCGGGCCTTGAGCGCCTTTCGATGACCAATCTCAACTTCGATTACACCTGTCCGCAGGGGAGCGGTAGCGCTGATAAAATTGATGTCGGCGTCTCGAAGATGAGTAGCGAAGATGTTTCAGTAGAAAAAATCGATGATACTTTTGTGGCCCGTACAGGTGTCGTTTCTTTTCAGTGGGTAGATCCATGGAAAGAGCTTCTTAATATCGAGAAGCTGAATCTTACAGGTGTCACTTTCAGCGCGAGTAAACTCGTTCACGACATTTCCGTTCCACAGGGTTCAGTCACGTATAAAGGGGAGTACAAGGTCGTCAACGGAACTCTTCACTGCGAAGGTACTTCTGCGCTTCCAGATCTAGAAGACAGGATTCTGGAGGACTGCCGCGATAGCATGAAAGTCGAGATGGATCGCTTTGATGTTCCGACGGATTTCTTTCTCTTCGATCTTCTTTCCCGCATCCCGCAAGTTGAAGATGAACGTCCTTTGAAAAATTTTACTCTCACGGTGAAAGAAGGGGACTTCTATCTCTACTTCCTTGCTAACTACGTGGTGAAGGCGGGCCTTCGCGCCTGGGGGAATGTGAGCTACGAAGATGACCTGAAAACGATGGTGATCAGAGTGGATCTTGTTAAGTTCGGCGTGATTCCAATTACGTCACTCGTGATGAAAGAACTGAAGAACCGGATCAAGTCTCCTGACATCACGGTTGATCCACCATTTGTTCGCATCCGGATGAGTGAATGAAAAAAGAACTCAAGGTCATCCAGGGCATTGAGACCATCGCTCTTGAATCAGATTCCGCGGATACCGCAGTGGTTTTTTTTCACGGCTACGGCGCCAACATGCACGATCTCTTTCCCCTCTGGGAACTCTGGCATCGCAACCGCTTTAACTGGTACTTCCCCAACGGCACCGAATCCCTTCCCATGGGATACTACGAAGGCCGCGCGTGGTTTTCGATTGATATTGAAGGCCTTGAGCGCGCGATCCGCGAAGGAAGACAGAGAGAAATGGCGGGATACATTCCGCCTGAGCTTGAGACGACACTGAAGCGTCTCGAGACTTTTCTCCTCGACATCATGAAAAAACACAAGCGCCTTATCCTGGGTGGATTTTCTCAGGGAGCGATGTGTGCTTCCCATCTCGCTATGAAAGACAGCTTCGCCGTAGATGGACTGATTCTCCTGTCAGGGAGTCTCCTCGCGCAGGAAAAATTCCCGAAAGCGGCGAAAGGAATTCCTTTCTTTCAGGCGCACGGAACGCAGGATCCGATTCTGGATCTGGAAGGGGCCAGGGCCCTTGAGAAGAAACTTCAATCAATGAATTTTCAGGGGAAGCTCAGTGAATTCCGCGGAGGACATGAAATTCCTCCGCAGGTTGTAAAAGAAGTAGGTCTTTTCTTAGAACAGTTTACTTAAGAAGGGTCGCCAGACCATTCTCAGTCGATACATCAAACGCTTTTCTCAGGTCAGCGAATGGAACAACTTTGTTCATACGGTTCGTTCCGAACGAAGCTCCATTATATCCGCCGAAAATATCACCGAGTGACCAGTCTTCGACTTTTTCCGGATCAGCGAAGAGATAACGATAATCTTGCCCCGCCGTCACAAATTCATAGGTGAGAGTCATCATGAGTGGGGCGATGAAAGCAAATCGAGGTGAGATGCCTTTTTTCTGCAGGGCCATGGAAAGATACGTCGGAACGTAGAAGTGATAGATCGTGCGGTGAAGTTTTCCCTGAACTGCATTTGGAATGAAAAGTTCCTGGAAATTATCACCTCGGGAATCCATCACCATGTTGATGATATCGATTGTCTGACTCAGGAGCTGGCGGTTGCCATCAAAAGACGGTGTATTCATCCGCTGTCCGCTCCACTCGAGATAGGCGAGGTGGAGTTTTACCGGAGAAGTATCCTGGAAAAGAACGGCGTGAGCGCGTGCTGCTTCAAACGGTGAACCGAAATATGAGACAGAAATGTTCCAGAGATTCGGTTTGTCTTTCTTAACGCCATTAATATAGGCGGAGAGTTCCGTGTTCACGAGCTCGAGATAAGCAGTCGTCTTCGGGTCCGCGAGAAGTCTTAGAAGATCTGTTTTGAAGGCCACGAAGACAAATGAGCCCGGATCATTCTTATCCATGAGAACCGGCGTTGCTTTGTCTTTTCCCATGAGAATATCAAAATCGAGAATGGCAATTTTCTGATCAACCGCTTCGTAACAGGACTCGTGTTCAGAATATTTGAGATAGCGCGAACAACGATCTTCAAGGAGAGTTTCCAAAGCGACTTCGCGGAGGACTCTCACCTGAGCAATCCATCGAAGCAAAGGATTCGTTCCTTCATCCGCGCGGCGAGCAAAGACCTGTGGTGAGAGAGCGAGAACGAAGACTAAGAGGGCCCAGTGCTTTTTCATATGCATCCTCGGTACGAGTTCTTTGTTACCAGATAAAATTAGGCGGAGAAAAAGTGGATGTCCAATTTTCTTCTTTGTTGCACCGCTAGCGTCAAAGTTTTAACTCGTTATTTTTCTTAGGATTCAAATTTCCAACAGCATGAGCGTGGCGTATACTAGAGGCCTAGTTTAACCCCTAAATTTCCAGAGCGTTTTCACCATGAACGATTTTTCGTACACGTCATCATCCGACAACTCATTCATTGATTCACTTTATGCCGACTTCAGAAGAAATCCTGAATCGGTTGATACAAGCTGGCGCCAGTTTTTTAAGGGTGTCGACTTTGCCTTAAGTCACCCGGCCGCTCAGGACAGTGATGTGCCGGTGACGGGAAATCTCGGCAAAGAATTCAAAGTTTATCGTCTGATCCAGGCGTATCGTTCACGCGGCCATCTTGTATCGACAACCAATCCAATTCGTCCGCGCATGGATCGTCGTCCGCGTCTTGAGCTTGAAGATCATGGTCTCACCAGTGCGGATCTCGAAGAAACATTCGCGATCGGCGATGTGCTCGGAATGAAGAGCGCGAAGTTGAAAGATATCCTCGCTCGTTTGAAGAGTCTCTACTGCGGAAACATCGGTGTCGAATACATGCACTCGAACGACACTGAGATTCGTGAATGGTTCCAGGAGAGATTCGAAGCTTCTCAGGGAAATACCAATTTCACGATCGAGAAGAAAAAACGCATTCTCTCAAAACTCAATGAAGCCGTTGCATTCGAAAATTTTCTTCACACAAAATACGTTGGCCAGAAACGTTTCTCGCTTGAAGGCGGGGAGAATACGATTCCAGCTCTCGATGCCATCATCAATGCCTCTGCTGCTAATGGAGTGGAAGAAGTGGTGATCGGTATGGCCCACCGTGGACGCCTGAATGTTCTGGCGAACATCATGGGAAAAACTTACGACTACATCTTCAATGAATTTGAAGGCCAGGCGACTCCTGATCTCACGATGGGTGACGGAGACGTGAAGTACCACATGGGATATGCGTCTCAGGTAACAACTTCAGGTGGCCAGAAAGTTTATCTGAAACTCATGCCAAACCCTTCTCACCTTGAAGCGGTGTCTGCAGTGGTTCTTGGATATACTCGTGCTCAGGGCGATACACTTTACAAAGAAGATCCCAACAAGCTCCTTTCGATCATCATTCACGGTGATGCCGCAGTGGCAGGTCAGGGGATTTGTTACGAAACAGTTCAGATGTCGGGCCTCAAGGGTTACAACGTTGGTGGAGCGATTCATTTTGTGATTAATAATCAGGTTGGTTTTACGACTGACTTTGATGATGCCCGTTCTTCGATTTACTCAACTTCAGTTGCACGCGTTCTTGAAACTCCGGTGATTCACGTCAATGGTGACGATGCGGAAGCGGTTGTGTTCGCAGTTGAACTCGCAGCTGAGTTCAGAGCGAAATTTAAGAAAGATATTTTCGTCGATATGGTTTGTTACCGTAAGCACGGCCACAACGAGTCTGACGAGCCAAGATTTACTCAGCCGAAATTCTACTCACTGATCTCAAAGCACGCTAACCCTCGCGAAGTTTACAAAGATAAACTCATTGAAGGGAAACAGATTGAAGCGCAGCTTGCAGTTCAGATGGAAGAGCAATTCAAAAATCTTCTTCAGGAGCGCTTTAATTCTGTAAAACAAAAGCCACTTCCATATCTCTATCAAAAACCAGAAGAGCAGTGGAAGGCCTTCCGTCGTTCGACTCCGAAAGATTTTGATTATTCTCCGAAAACAGCAGTCACCAGAGATGCACTGGAAAAAGTTCTCAAAGGGCTCACGACACTTCCGAAAGATTTCAAACCTATTCAGAAAATTGATAAGCTTATCGAAGAAAGACAAAAGCGCTGGGCAGATGACCAGCTTGACTGGGCACTCGCTGAACATATGGCCTATGGCACTCTTCTTCTTGAGGGAATCAATGTGCGTATGTCGGGCCAGGATTGTATTCGCGGAACATTTTCTCACCGTCATGCCGGTGTCGTAGATGAGATGTCGAACACCCGCCATATCTTCCTCCAGAACTTTGCTGAACATCAGGGGAAATACAAAATCTATAACTCGCTTCTCTCTGAGTATGCGGTACTTGGTTATGAATATGGATATTCACTCGGTTCACCGCAGTCACTTGCGATCTGGGAAGCTCAGTTTGGTGATTTCGCTAACGGTGCTCAGACCATCATTGATCAATTCATTTCTTCCGGTGAATCCAAGTGGCAGAGACAATCCGGCGTGGTGTTGATGCTTCCTCATGGATACGAAGGTCAGGGCCCTGAGCACTCGAACGCTCGTCCGGAAAGATTCCTCCAGCTCGCGGCCGAATGGAACATGGTTGTTGCCAACCTCACGACTCCGGCGAACATTTTCCACATTCTCCGTCGTCAGCTGAAATGGGATTTCAGAAAGCCACTCGTGATCTTCACGCCGAAGTCACTTCTCCGTCATCCTGAAGTGATTTCTTCAGCGAAAGAACTCACGGATGGAAACTTCCAGGAAATCATTGATGATAATTCAGTGAACGCCAAGGAAGTGAAGAGACTTCTCCTTTGTACGGGTAAGGTTTATTACGACCTCAAAGCAAAACAGGTGAAAGATAAGAGAAAAGATGTGGCGATCGTTCGTCTTGAACAACTCTATCCGATGCCGGAAGAGCAGAGCTGGAAGCTCATTGAAAAATATAAGCACGCTGAAAAAGTTTGGGTTCAGGAAGAGCCAAAGAATATGGGGGCCTTCACGTTCCTTCGCCGTTACACGCAGTTTGATGACTTTAAGCTTATCGCTCGTAAGTCTTCTGCGTCTCCAGCGACCGGATATGCATCCGTCCACGCACAGGAGCAGGCGAAGATTGTGAACAATGCCTTCTCTGAAAAGATTGAGCCAGTTTAAAAAGGATAGTTATGGTTGATGTAAAAGTTCCTGCGGTCGGAGAATCCATCTCTGAAGTCACAATCGCGGCCTGGACCAAACAGGACGGAGCGATGGTGAAACTCGATGAAACAATCTGTTCCATTGAATCAGACAAAGCGACGCTTGATATCTCTGCCCCCAAGGCAGGGAAGCTGAAAATCCTCGTGAAAGAAGGGGAGACAGTTAAGATCGGAACTAAGATCGCTGAAGTGGATGAAACCGCCACTGCGGGTACGGAAGCTCCTGCCGCCGCTGCCCCTTCTGCACCTGCTCGTGATAATTCTCCGGCGCCTGCGGTTGAGAAAAATTTCCCTTCTCCAGCTGCTGCAAAAATCCTCGCGGAAAAAGGTGTGAATGCTTCGGATGTTCAGGGATCAGGTCGCGATGGCAGAATCACTAAGGGTGATGCTCTTGGGGCCCAGGCCAAACCTGCGGTTGCTATCAATGGTGCCGAGTCTGAACTCAGAAGTCTTGCTCAGCAAACAATGGCGAGCTCTTCATCACGGGAAGTTCGTCGTGAGAAAATGAGCGGCCTTCGGAAGACAATTGCTACTCGTCTGGTGAATGCGAAAAATACCACGGCAATGCTCACGACTTTCAACGAAGTCGACATGTCTGCCGTGATGGAGATGAGAAAGAAATACAAAGACGCATTCAAGGAAAAGCACGGTGTCGGTCTTGGCTTTATGAGCTTCTTCACCAAAGCTTGTACGGTTGCTCTGAAGCAATATCCGGCAGTGAATGCGATGATCGACGGCACGGACATTGTTTATCATAACTATGCTGACGTGGGTGTGGCGGTCTCTACTCCACGTGGTCTCGTGGTTCCTATTATCCGGAATGCGGAATCGATGGGGATGGCGCAGATTGAATCAAGAATCATTGAGCTCGCGACGCGCGCGCGTGACGGAAAAATCACGATCGATGAAATGCAGAACGGAACGTTCACTATTACCAACGGTGGTATCTTCGGTTCGATGCTTTCTACTCCCATCCTGAATGCTCCACAGTCAGCGATCCTCGGTATGCACAACATTGTTGAGCGTCCGGTGGCGGTGAATGGCCAGGTGGTTATTCGTCCGATTATGTATGTGGCGCTTTCTTACGATCACAGAATTATCGACGGTCGTGAGTCAGTGTCTTTCCTTAAAACCGTAAAAGAAATGCTTGAGGATCCAGCAAGACTTCTTCTGGACGTGTAATTTATGGAACAATTTGATCTCGTCGTTATTGGTTCTGGCCCCGGTGGATATATCGCCGCCATCCGTGCTGCTCAGTTAAAAATGAAAGTTGCGGTGATTGAAAGATATCCGACTCTCGGGGGGACTTGCTTAAACGTAGGCTGTATTCCTTCGAAAGCGTGGCTTGATTCTTCAGAGAAGTATCATGAAGCGACTCATGTCTTTGATACCCACGGAATCATCACGGGTGAAGTAAAGCTCGATGTGAAGAAGATGAGTGACCGTGTTGCCGGTGTGGTGAAAGGCATCACTGGTGGTGTTGCTTTTCTCATGAAGAAAAATAAGATCACGGTTTTCACCGGACACGCTTCATTTAAAACGAAAAACTCTGTGACGGTGAATGGCCAGGAGATCGGTTTTAAAAATTGTATTATCGCTACCGGTTCCAAGCCTTCTACACTTCCCAATCTCACGATCGATAAAGAAAGAATTATCACTTCGACTGAAGCGCTGAAACTTCAGGTGAAACCAAAGCACCTCATTGTGATTGGTGCGGGTGTGATCGGACTTGAGCTTGGTTCTGTATACAGACGCCTTGGCTCTGAAGTTTCAGTGGTTGATTTTGCGGACACCTGTATTTCGGCAATGGATGTGGATCTGGGAAAAGAAATCCAGAAGATCCTTGCTAAAGACGGCATCAAGTTTCACATGGGTTTTGGCATTACCGGTGTGACCCGTAAAGGCGATGAAGTTATCGTGAAAGCAAAGGCGAAAGCAGGAACAGAAGAAATTGAACTCAAAGGCGATTACTGTCTTGTGGCAGTTGGGCGCCGTCCTTATACGGATAGTCTCGGACTCGAGAATGCCGGTCTCAAAGTGGATGAACGCGGAAGAATTCCGGTGAACGATCACCTTCAGACTTCTGTTCCTCACATCTATGCCATTGGTGACGTCGTTCGCGGTGCCATGCTTGCGCACAAGGCGGAAGAAGAAGGCGTGTTCGTTGCTGAATATCTAGCCGGACAAAAACCGCACATCAACTATCTTCTCATTCCGGGTGTTGTTTATACCTGGCCGGAAGTCGCTGGCGTTGGTTACACCGAGCAGGAGTTGAAACAAAAAAATATCGAATACAAGACCGGAAAGTTTCCTTTTCTCGCTCTTGGCCGCGCGGTGGCCTCAGCAGAGAAAAATGGATTTATCAAAGTTCTTGCGGATAAAAAAACGGATGAAATTCTCGGGGTGCACATGATCGGTCCGCGTACAGCAGACATGATCGGTGAGGCAGTTGTAGCGATGGAATTCCGTGCTTCTGCAGAGGATATCGGACGCATTTCACATGCTCACCCGACATATTCAGAGGGATTCAAAGAAGCGTGTCTTGCAGCGAGTGAAAACCGAGCATTGAACATCTGATTCAGTCCCGCTCAAATCCGCAACTTCAATTGATTTTCCATTTTCAGTAAAACCAAAAATACTACGGGTGAAGAATAAAAACTTCACCTGGAGGTATTTATGAAGTTAGTCGTTTTAGCTCTCGCCCTGGCCCTGACCGCAGTGGCCTGTAACAAAAATTCAGACACAAATTCCGGAACTGGCGCCGGCACTGGCAGCTCAAACTCTCAGCAAAGTTCTGGTTCGGATGCAAGTTCAGGAAGTGGTTCAGGGAATGACACTGCCCCGACGAGTGGTCAGCAGTAAGTGCTTTCGGGCCCGGGAGTATCAGGCAGCTGCCTTCATCTCCTGGGTCTTTCTTGATTCTAGAAAGTTCTTAATGCCGTCAGCATCATCCACAAACAGGAATGTATGTTTGTCACTCTTCGTGCGGATCTGGACACTGGCGAAAGACTGGTTGGATTCGGAGACGTGGACTGCAGTTATGTCTGCGTAGAAAACTTTCTTGTGAAGACCGAGGAATTTTACTTCGAGGTAATCTTCCATGAAATGTACCTGATGTTTCACATCGTAGGTAATGAAAGCGGTAATCATTGAGACGAGACAAACGGCGAGGAAGATAATAGCGCCACCGCCGAAGCCTTCATGGATTTTTGTCAGCACGTATCCCTGGACTCCGAACATGAGCACGATAAAGGGAACGACTTTGACCATGTGATCGAGGTGTTTTTCGCGGGTAAGTTGAAAAGGAGGATTCTTACTCATACCTCCTTTTCGGAATTTCTTAGAAATTCATAAAAAGCTTTTTACTCGGTTTACCGGTAGCGGCGCTGCTTAATGGTTTCTGCGACCTTATGGGCCTCATCGACATTGTAGAGCCAGATGTTTTTTCCTTCATCTGTCGTGAGTTTCAGGTGAGAGAACTGAAATCTGGTAGAGACAACTTCCACTTCCTCGATGTCGCTATAAAGAATTTCATCTTCATAAGGAAAAGGATGAAGACGGATCTCGAGATAATTGTCTTTCAGGGTCGCTACATAGCAGAAATCGTGAATGAGAAAGGCAGCTGCGATGAGAATGAGTCCGATGCCGAGAAAAATTGAAATATCATAGGCGAGATTCGGGGAGAGAAAACGGTAATAGCACCAGGTTTGCGCCACGTAACCGGCCAGAAGAATCGGTGCCAGGCGGCCCATATAGTGTGCATGATTTTCTCTCGTAACTTTCATCGATCCCTCCGTGGATAATACGTCGCGTGAAAAGTCATCATAAGGGATTCTTCAGTTTTCCGTCTACACGAGGAGCGATCTTGTCGGAATTCATTTTTGATAGTCACTCTTTCCTCTCAGTAATAAAATAACTCATCAATTTTTCTCATCGAGGAGTTCCCAGTGGAGACTAAAAGAGTCGATTCATTTAAGGCCCGCCGCCGGCTTCAAGTCGGCAATAAATCTTACGATATTTTTTCTCTGAAAGCGGCAGAAGAGGCCGGCGTCGGCGACGTGAAAAACCTCCCTTATTCTTTAAAAGTTCTCATGGAAAACCTCCTTCGTAATGAAGATGGCTTTACGGTTTTCACTGACGATATCAAAGCGATGGGTGAGTGGACGAAAAATAAAAAATCCACACGCGAGATCAATTACTATCCAGCACGCGTGCTCATGCAGGACTTCACCGGTGTTCCGGCCGTGGTGGATCTCGCGGCGATGAGAGATGCGATGAAATCAGTCGGAGGAAATCCGCAAAAGATTAACCCGCTCGTTCCGGTTGACCTTGTGATCGATCACTCAGTCATCGTCGATTATTCAGCTTCTCCAGAAGCTTTCGAGAAGAACATGCACCTTGAATACGAGAGAAACGGCGAGCGCTATAAGTTTCTCAAGTGGGGACAAAAAGCATTTAAAAATTTCCGCGTAGTTCCTCCAGGAACCGGAATCTGTCACCAGGTGAACCTCGAGTACATCGCCCAGACCGTGTGGACAAAACAAGAAGGCAATTCAACGATCGCTTACTGTGACACATGCGTGGGAACAGATTCACACACTACAATGGTGAACGGACTTTCCGTTCTTGGTTGGGGTGTAGGTGGTATCGAAGCGGAAGCAGCAATGCTCGGCCAGGCAGTCACCATGCTTATTCCGGAAGTGGTTGGCTTCAAGCTCAAAGGGAAAGTGAAAGAAGGCGTGACTGCGACTGACGTGGTTCTCACTGTCACCAACATGCTTCGTAAAAAAGGTGTCGTGGATAAATTCGTTGAGTTCTACGGCCCGGGCCTTAAGGATCTCACTCTCGCTGACCGCGCGACAATCGCGAACATGGCGCCTGAGTACGGTGCAACTTGCGGCTTCTTCCCGGTTGATGAAAAAACGATCGAGTATCTCCGCTTCACCGGTCGCGATGAAGAGCGCGTTCAGCTCGTAGAAGCTTACGCCAAAGAACAAGGTCTCTGGAGAGACGATCACCGCGATCCGATCTTCACTGACTCACTTGAGCTTGATCTCTCTCACGTTGAACCATCTCTGGCGGGCCCGAAGCGTCCACAGGACAGAATCTCTCTCTCGGGTATCGCTGAAGGCTTTAAGACTGATCTCGTTTCCGAGAAAGGTTTCAATGTGAAAGCGGACGACGCTGGAAAGAAACAAACCGTAGATGGTGCAAACTTCACGATCACTCATGGCGACGTCATGATTGCGGCAATCACTTCTTGTACTAACACTTCCAATCCATCCGTACTCATCGCTGCCGGACTTGTCGCGAAGAAAGCAAATGCACTTGGCCTTACTCGTAAGCCATGGGTGAAAACCTCACTTGCTCCGGGATCTAAAGTAGTGACGGATTATCTTGAGGCGGCGGGACTGCAACCTGAGCTGAATAAACTCGGATTCAACCTTGTAGGTTACGGATGTACCACTTGTATTGGTAACTCGGGCCCACTGAAGCCGGAATTCTCAAAGGCCATTAAGGACGGTAACATCACTGCTGCTGCAGTTCTTTCGGGTAACCGGAATTTCGAAGGCCGCGTGTCTCCGGATGTAAAAGCAAACTATCTCGCTTCACCTCCACTGGTTGTCGCTTACGCGATTGCCGGGAACGTGAAGATCGATCTCACTAAAGAGCCGATCGGGAAAGGTTCAAATGGTAAAGACGTTTACCTGAAAGACATCTGGCCTACTTCGGCCGAAGTTCAGGGAGCGATGATGAACATTACACCTGCGATGTTCAAGTCTCGTTACTCTGACGTATTTAAAGGTGATGAGTTCTGGCAAAAAGTTTCGGTTCCTGAAGGGGAGACATTCGCCTGGGATCCGAACTCAACGTATATCAATAATCCTCCTTACTTTAAGGGAATGAAAAAAGATCCTGAGCTCGTTCAGGATATTGTGGGCGCAAGTGTTCTTGGTCTTTTCGGTGACTCGATCACGACCGACCACATTTCTCCTGCCGGATCATTCAAACCTGACACTCCTGCTGGCGCGTATCTTGTTTCCCGCGGAGTAAAACCTGCTGACTTCAACCAATACGGCGCTCGTCGCGGACATGATGAAGTCATGACCCGCGGAACATTCGCGAACATCCGCCTGAAAAATGAAATGGTGAAATCCGGAAAAGAGGGTGGATACACCACTTACATTCCGGATGGATCTGAGACAACAATTTATGATGCTTCAATGAAGTATCAGCAAGCGGGTAAACCACTCGTGGTTTTCGCAGGCAAGGAATATGGAACTGGTTCATCACGTGACTGGGCCGCCAAAGGAACTCGTCTTCTTGGAATCAAGGCAGTCATCACCGAGAGCTTTGAGCGCATTCACCGTTCAAACCTCATTGGCATGGGAGTGATTCCGCTTCAGTTCACCGGAGGAGCAACCAGAAAGTCACTCAACCTTGATGGTAGTGAAGTTGTGACGATCCATGGTCTTTCGAACATGAAGCCGAAAGCAGTTTTGAAAGCAGAGATCAAACGTAAGAATGGCGAGACAGTCACTGTCGATCTTCAATCACGGATCGATACTGCCAACGAGCTTGAGTATTATAAAAACTCCGGCATCCTTCATTACGTTCTTAGAAAGCTGAATGCGTAAGTTTTTTGAAGGCCACTCCCTCGTGGGAGTGGTCATTCTTTTCTGCGTTTTCTTCTTCGCTGTTTTTCTTCGCTTCTATGATATCGGTACTCAGAGTCCCTGGACCGATGAACTTGCGAGTTGGTGGTATCTCCGTCATCTTGACATGGTCTGGGTCAGGGAATCTCATTCTCCTCTGTATTACGCTCTCCTGAGAGTTTTCACCGGCCCCTCGGGAGACTTATCCACTCTCCGAGTTTTTAGCGCCGTGATCAGTGTCATTCACCTGATCGAATGTTTTTTTCTAGGACAACTCGTTTTCGACAAGAAGAGATTTCTTCTTTTTTGGATTCTGATTTGCCTCAATCCTGCTGACATTGTGTATGCGAGAATGGCCCGCCATTATGCCTGGCTGATGGAAGGAATTCTGGTCTATTATCTTTTGTGGCGGATTCGCGCGCCTTTCTGGCTTGAGCTACTGACTGGCGCTTTCATGGGATTCATTCATGTCTTTGCGGTGATTCCGATTAGTTTTCTCGCCATGTATCGCTGGTGGAATGATCGTCGGACTCGTGAACTTTGCTGGCGGCTCATCTGTACCAATCTTATTGTTGTCTATTATGTTTTGCGCATTCTTTTCCTTGGGCACGAGTCGGTGCGCTCGAATGTATCCTGGAACTCTCTTGGATCGATAAAGTTCTGGTCTTCACTCCTGACACAGTTTCTCGGTGATGCTTATCCGCGCTTTGAGTTTTTCCCTGTGAATGCCTGGCTAGCACTTGGAGTTGTTGGTCTTACGGGAATATTTATTCTTGTAAGAAGAAAAGAATCCGGCATTCTGTACATTGGTATCCTCGTGGCCTCACTTCTTGTGATTGAAGCGCTCTCTTTCTGGCTCAATCTCCGCACCAATCGTTACCTCATTTATCTCCTCGCTTTCTGGATCGTGGCCTTTGTTGATTCGTTTAAGGATGTAAAACAATGGCAGGCCATTTCCATCATGGGTGTAGTTGTTTCCTTTTTATTTTTTCAAAATCCCATCAGGACTTTTCCCTGGGAAAAAGAAAAAGTGAGTGAATGGAAAGAATTTCGAATGAAGTATCCGGGAACTCAGGAGCTTGTCTGTTCGAATATCTACCAATCAGATTATTATGATCTTCATTCCGTTGAGCTTTGCCGGAAAGACTTTTTACATGTCGACCGCCAGGGCCCACTCCTTTTCTTTGATTTGAATGGAAACGATATCTTCGTGGCGGTTCAGCTTATGCAGGAAATGGATGTTGAAGATTACTCGAAGCTGAAATACGGATTAATCGCGAGGTTTGTGCCTAAGCTGCCTCATCCTCAGAAAATCGCGCAGAAAAAATCTACTAAGAGACCGGGAAAAGAAAGGAAGAAAAAATGAATTCGCTCAAGGATAAAAGAATCCTGATCACAGGAGCTTCTTCCGGAATCGGGAGGGCAACTGCACTTCTGGTAGCTCAACAGGGAGCGGAGGTTTTTTTAGTTGCCCGCAGGACGGAAAAGCTTGAGGAGCTACAGGATGAAATAGCGAAGAAGGCCCATATTCTCACTGCCGACGTCAACGACCCCGGGATAGAAAATAAACTTTCTCAATTCACCGGCGAGAAGATCGACGTGCTCATTAACAATGCGGGCCTTGCTCTCGGAAGAGATAAAGTCGAAACATCGCCCTGGACTGATATCGAAACAATGATCAACACCAATATCACTGCCAATTTCCGGATTGCCCATGCCGTGGTTCCCTGGATGCTGAAAAATGGTGGTGGCGATATCATCAATCTTTGTTCGGTCGCCGGTCACTACACTTATCAGGGTGGCGCGGTTTACTGCGCGACCAAGCACGCAGTTCTTGCTTTCACGCGAACGCTTCGAGAAGAAACTGCAGGAAGAAATCTACGGGTCATGCAGATATCACCTGGGATGGTGGACACTGAATTCAGCACGGTCCGTTTTAAAGGGAACTCAGAAATCGCTGATTCGGTTTATAAAGGCATGGACCCACTGACAGCTGAAGACATCGCAGACATGATGCTTTTCATGCTGACGAGACCCCGTCATGTCGTGATTGACGAAATCATTACAATGCCGATGGCACAAGGTTCAATTGGAACCGTGGTGAGAAAATGATCAAAACCCTTGAAGCGATCTGTGTCTCTTCTTTTGAAGTCGGACGCCACCAGGTGCGCTTTGATGACGAGAGCGGACTCATTCTTGAAGTGGGCGAACTGAACGTCAGAAATCCTGATTATGTTTTCGGCGATGATTGCCTTTTATTTGCAGGAATGGGAGACGTTCACATTCACGCCCGCGAAGACGTGTCCGGAAAAAACACCTACAAAGAAGATTTCACGACCGCTCACGCGGCAATGATCAATGGTGGCGTTTGTCACGCGGGGGACATGCCCAATAATCCGATACCTCCGGTCGATAAAAGTTCCTATGAGGCGAAAGTAAAACTGGGAAGCAAGGTTCATGGTGATCTGTGGTTCTATGCCGGCATCGGCCCCGGAACTTCTCCTTTGCCCTATCAGGTTCCCTACAAAGTCTACATGGGTCCTTCCATCGGTGATCTTTTCTTCCGTGATCTTCCTACTCTGGATAAAACACTTTCACGTTACGAAGGTCAGTGGGTGAGCTTTCATTGCGAGGATCCCGAGATCCTCGAAGATCATAAGAATGAAAAACATCATCATGAGCGTCGTCCGGTGAAGGCGGAAGCAGTGGCAACGAGAGATGCGATTGCCCTCATTGAAAAATACAAACTGAAAGGGAAGCTCTGCCATTACTCGAGTCACGAAGGTCTTGAGCTTGTCCGGAAGGCCCGCGCTCGTGGAGTAGATATCTTCCTCGAGGTCACTCCTCAGCACTTGTATTTTGCCATTGATGAGCTTCCGGAAAATCTCTATACACCCCTTCAGATGAATCCACCTATTCGTCATTCTCTTGACCGCACAACACTTCTGGAGGCCATGAAAAAAGGGGAGATTCAGTTTCTCGCTACCGATCATGCCCCTCACACAAAAGAAGAAAAACTTCACGGGCATTCAGGTCTCACGGGTCTCGATACCTATGGGCCTTTTGTGACGTGGCTCCTGAAGGAAGGCGTGTCTCCAAAACTCATCGCTAAAGTGGCAGTTGAAAACCCCGGTGATTTCTTCAATCACTTCCTTCCATCGTGGAAGAAAATTTCTCCGGTCTATGAAAGCATGGGCCACGGAGTGGGTTACCTTCGTCCGGGATTCCGCGCGAACTTCACCATTCTCAACCTGAAAAAAAATATTCAGATCAAAGAAGAAGATCTCAAAACCAAAGTCGGACACAGTCCGTTCACTGGCCACACCTTTCCCGGAAGCGTTGAAGCCGTCTTCCTCGGGGGAAAAAAGGCATGAAAATGACCGCCCTTATTTTTCTCGTCCTCGCTCTTTTACTCGTTGGGTTTCTTGCGTGGATGCCGTGGCCATGGAGCCTGAGCCCCCATAAGAGTGAAGCACCCGTCATCGTGGTAGAGCCGAAGGTCGACATCGAAACTCTGGAAGAATCCCCTTCTGTGATTAAGGTCCTCACCTGGAACCTCGGTTTTCTTTACGGGAAAGGTTCTGAAGGCCCGGGGTATCTTCCGCGCACGAAAGAATTTTACGAAGAAAGACTTCAGGGTCTTGTGAATCAGATTCGTGAATGGTCACCCGATATCATTTGTTTCCAGGAAATTGATTTTGATTCCCATCGCTCAGGCGGGATCAATCAGGCCGAATACGTCGCGATTCATGCGGGCTATCCGTTTCTTGCGGAAGGTGTCTCCTGGGAGGCCAATTACATTCCGTTCCCATACTGGCCCCCTTCCCGGAACTTTGGTCACATGCGTTCCGGAGGTGCCATTCTTTCGCGTTTTCCGATCAAGTCTCATGAGCTTGAAGTTCTTGAGAAACCGAAATCCAATCCATGGTGGTACAACCTTTTTTATCTTCACCGGTTTTTCCAGAAAGTCGTGATTGATATAGGCGGCAAAGACTACACGTTCATTAATCTTCACCTTGAAGCTTTTGATAAAGAAGATCGCGCGGGACAGGCGAAACTTCTGGTGCAAAGACTGAAGAATGAGCACATTGATTTTGCCGCTGGCGATTACAATATGGTTCCGGACAGTGCCGCTAAAAAAAGAAAATTCCCGGAAAGCGAAGATGATTACGATAATGACCAGACCTTCGGCGTGATGAAGAACTCAGGCCTTGATGAAGTGATACCCGAGGAAATTTACGGAAAAGATGAACAACGATTTTTCACTTTTCCTGCGTGGGCGCCCAACCGGAGACTGGATTATATCTTCTTCAAGAAGGGCCTCAAAATGATGAGGGCCGAAGTTTTACCCTCGGCCCTCTCAGATCATTTGCCATTGCGGGCAAGTTTTCAGTTATCTGGTCCTAAATTTAATCCATATCAACAATGAGTTTCTGGCCAGGATAGAGCTTGTTCTTCGAAAGAGAGTTCAGCTTCTTGATCTCCTCGACTGGCTGATTGAGTGCACGAGAAACCTTGGTCAGGTGGTCACCGTATTTCACGGTATAAATTCCTTTCTTTGAGTCGGGGAGAACGATCTTCTGGCCAACGACGATCTTGTTACGGTGAAGATTATTCACTTCCTTAATGTCACTCACGTCTTTACCAAAGATCCGGGCGAGTTCTTTCAGCTTATCGCCGGCCTTCACGCGGTAAACGACTGGACGCTTAGTCATCTTGATTAAAGGAGAAGCAAATTTTACTGCAACTTCATCATCATTCAGAGCAAGTCGCTGGCCGACTCTCACTTTTGTCTTCCAGGACTTCAGGTGATTGGCAGAAGCGATTTCTCTGGCAGTCATCTTATACTTTCTTGAGATCGTGAGGAGGGTCTCTCCGCGTTTCACAGTGTGATAAGACGGTGTTGTCGCAACTTTAACCGGCGTGTTCAGCATCTCAGTCGCTTTTTCAACCGCGGCGGTTCTTCTCACCATTTGCTTTCTTGATTCCGGGCGCGCGCCAATCGCCGCGATATTTGAATCGCTTTCAACTTCGATCAGGCGGTAAGTGTATTGTGACTTCGGTACGCGCAGATAATAAGTACCCGCAAGAAATCTTGGTGTACGGTTTCCGCGAAGCTCAGGATTCAGCTTCTTAAGAAGAGAAACGTCCACGTCGATTTTGTTGGCGATGACATGAAGAGGAAGATTCTTCTTGATCGCGCGAAGTTCCGTGTGATCAAAAAGACGGGCAGTTTTCTTCGGAAGAGTGAAGCCGTACTTTTCAGCGTTGTTCACGATATGCATGGCCGCAAGAACTTTCGGAACATAGTTGATGGTCTCAGAAGGAAGCTGTTTATTTTTTGAGAGGACATAAAAGTCACGGGTGCCGTGACGAAGGATTCTTCTGATGATGCCGTACTCACCTGCATTGTAAGCGGCGAGAGCGAGTTCCCAGCTGGAGAAAATGTTATGGAGGTCTTTGAAGTACATCGCAGCGGCACGCGAGGCCTTGAAGAGATCTTGTCTTTCATCAATTTCTTTCGTGATCGAGAGACCGTAGCGTTTGCCGGTGCCAGGGATAAACTGCCAAGGGCCAACCGCAGCTGCGTGAGAGCGGGCGCCGAGGTAATAGCCGGATTCAATGAGACCCACAAAATAGAGTTCTTTCGGAAGTCCTGCCTTCACAAAAATTTCTTCAATGTGATGACGATATTCTTCGCCATTGTTAATGAAACGCTGAAAGCGATCTCTTTGTTTCTGAGTGAAGTACTCAATCCAGAACTGCATGCGCTTTGTTTTTTTGTGAACGAGGAAGTCCCGAGCGTAAGGAATCTGTTCTTCCGGAAGAGGAGCGAGCTCTTCGTCGATGTCTTTTGAACCTACTGCCTGCTTAATGGCGACATCATCCGCATTCGCTTCAGCTAGTTCATGAGTTTTATCAGTGTTCGTCGTAGTTTCTGAAACATGGTCGTTCATTGGCGGAACGTTTTTTTCAAAAACATCATCGATTTCGGTTTCTTCTTTAATCGAACTCACATCGCGGGCAGGTTTTGTGCGCTTGATGGAGCAACCGGAGATGAGGATGGCGGAGAGAATAAGCCCCGACAACACGACAAATTTCTTCATGAAATGAACCTCTTATGGTTTGAACATCCTGTTCGTCTGTCCTTTCATTGTATCAAGACACTCTTGCATTGCAAGAATTGTAAACCGGAAAAATCATCCATTCTGTGGTAAGCTGCCCCTATGAACGAAGACCTGAAAAAAAGTGCAACCATCATTGGCTGGCGAGAATGGGCGGGCCTTCCCAATCTCGGACTCTTTGCGATCAAGGCCAAAGTAGATACAGGGGCAAAAACTTCAAGCCTTCATGCCTTTGATATTCACGTGGAAAAAAAAGAAGGGAAAAAGGCCTACGTTCATTTCAAGGTGCATCCGCTGCAAAGTGATCTTTCACTCGTCGTGACCTGCAAGGCCCCGCTTTATGATCAGCGAATTGTTTCCGATTCCGGCGGCCACAAGGAAGAACGTTACGTGATCCGCACCTGGCTTCAGCTGGGGAATCACAAAAAAAGAATTGAAATCACTCTATCGAATCGCGAAACCATGAAGTATCGCATGCTCATCGGCAGAAGTGCCCTGAAGCAATTTTACATTGATCCTTCTCAATCCTATCTATCAGGGAAAAGTCCGAGACAGAAGAAGTTCCTGCGGGAACTTAAGCTTCATCTTTTGGATAAAGTTTCAAAAACTCCGCATCAATCTTAGCGGCGAGAATGAAATCGTTTTCGATGAGATTGTTATTGGCGTGGGTCCAGATCTCAACATCACAATGGCCCCATCCAAGAAAAATTTCCGGATGATGTTTCTCCGCTTCCGCCACCGCACCGACTGCATTGGCAAATTCTAAAGCGCGCTTGAAATTTTTGAACTTGAAGTCTTTCCGGATGCGGGAATCATTCTCAATCAAGCGCCAGTCGCCTGAAAGTGACGCCAGAAGTTTTTTCTTTTCCTCGAGAGGAAGTGGCGGCACGTAGCTATGGCAGGGAACACATTTTTTGTCTTTCAGATCCATCATTGTTTTCCTAGACTAAAAGGTATCGTAAATAGAAAGGTGGTGTAAATGCGGGCCTCATTGTCTCTTATCCTGATTTTTCTCGTCGGATGTTCCCATAAGGTGCGCATTGTGGCCTCCACTGCCGATCGTCCCCGCATTGCTCATGAGGCCCACGCTCCCAACGTCATGGTCACTACTCAAGGCGGAGCAACCACCAGGGCCGCACTTCACCTCATGAATCAGGGCGGGAACATCATCGATGCTTTTGTTGCCGCCTCTTTTGCGATCTCCGTCGAACGACCCCATTCCACCGGCATCGGTGGCGGGGGATTCCTTCTTTATTTTGAGAAATCGACAGGCAAGGTCTACGCTTTTGACTTCCGCGAGATAGCGCCCCATCACTCACGCTCCCATATGTATCTCACCAAGTCTGGCGAAACTCAGCCGCTTCTTTCTCAGGATGGAGCTCTCGCGGTTGCCACACCGGGACTCGTGCGAGGACTTTGGGACATTCACCAGCGCTTCGGTAAACTTCCGTGGAAAGATTGTATCGCGCCGGCGATCAAAGTTGCGCGCGAAGGTTTTCCTCTCTATCCACAACTTCAGGAAGCGCTCATCGATCGCAAGGACGTTCTCTGGGAGGATCCGGAAGCACGTGCAACTTTCTTCACTAAAGAAGGCACGGTTCCTCTCTTAGGAACAATTGTTTATCAGGAGAATCTTGCCAAGACTCTCGAGAAGATTGCACGTGAAGGCGCGGGGGCCTTCTATGAAGGTGAAGTGGCCGCCGCTATTGTAAAAACGATTCGCGATAAGCGCGGGATCATGACTCACAAAGATCTTCGCGAATATCGCATGAGAGAAAGAGTGCCGGTCACCGGCGCTTACAAGGGACTTAAAATCTATTCTATGCCGCCACCAAGCTCCGGCGGGATTCACGTCATTCAGATTTTAAAAATGCTTGAGCCTTACAACCTGAAAGACATGAAGCCTCAGTCAACCGAGGCGGTTCACCTCACCGCAAATGCCATGCAGAGAGCGTTCCTTGATCGCGCGATGTACCTCGGTGATCCTGACTTCAGTAAGATCCCGGTGAAAGAACTTCTTGATGAAAATTACCTGAAAGAAATGTCATCGAAGATCAACACAGTCTCTGCGATTCGTGCCAATGATCTTCGTCCGGTGAAACTTCCTTACGAATCAAACGACACCACTCATTTTACGATCGCGGACAAAGAAGGAAATCTCGTCGCGAGCACACAGACGATTAATGGTTGGTTTGGTTCCGGAGTGATGGCGCAAGGGACGGGCATCATGCTGAATAACGAAATGGATGACTTCGCCCAGAAAGTGGGAGCGCAGAATCTTTTCGGTGCGGTTGGAGGAAAATACAATCTCGTGGAACCGAAAAAGCGTCCACTCTCGAGTATGTCTCCCACGATCATCACGAAGGATGGAGCGCCTTTCATGGCCCTTGGTTCTCCGTCCGGAACAAGAATTATTACGTGTGTGGCACAGACGGTGCTGAATGCCGTGGAATTTGAAATGCCTTTGTATGAGGCAGTGTCTGCAACCCGCATTCATCAGCAGTGGCAGCCGGACATTCTGAAAGTGGAAGCGCCTTATCTGTCTTCCTCGGTGGAAAAGGAACTTCAGAAGAAGGGCCACAAGATCGTTCACGAAGGTCTCGGATGCTCCATCCAGGCGATCAAGCGCGATGGAAAAGAATGGACCGGTGTTTCCGATCCTAGAGGCGAAGGCCTCGCTCAGGGCCTTTGATTTTTTTTCTTTGAATACTCAGGACTCATTGCCTGCTTCCACCAGCCACCCTGGGGAGCAGGCACTTTCGAACGATCAAGCTCTACGCCTGTGGCCTTCCCCTCTGTGACTTTCGCCGAACTGGAGTCCACCCAGGATGAAATTTTCTGCGGATCCCAGATCTTCAGGACGGACGCTTTCGTGTCTGAATCATCCCAATGCGAACCCATGAGAGAAAAAACGTTCACGTACTTTTCATGTAACGGCATTCCGGAGAGTTCATCCGGAAGATAGTAAGCACTTTCCCAGGAATCTTTTTCTTTTTGATTTAAAACTCCCGCGACTTCCAGAACCGCGACAGCAAAAGATGTATCTGAACCACCTTCCGCCATGAGAGGGCGATGAGGGAGACCAAATTTTTCTCCGACTTTTTTTTCACGAAAATCTTTCAGGAATGCCTCAATCCTTATGCAGTGGTTGTCACTGATAAGATAACGGACAAATCGAGTCTTCTCATTTTCGAGATTCGTTTTTACTTCTTCGCTAGGATCGACGAGCTCCCCCGGAAAGGTGTGATAGAGAAGACCGAGGCCCCTTCCATCCACAAGAAGTTCTCCGATGACACTGAAACTTTTCGGCACCAGCGCGATGGTTTGTTCCCATGTGGGACAACTGATCTTTACGGCGGTTAATCCCAGCGGACGTTTTTCAAAGCGTATTTTGTTTTTCAAGATCGAGGAGAAAAGCGAACCAGGTGAACTCCAGTCCAGCGGAACTGCCGGCGGAGTCGTGATTAGTGTAAGTTGCGCGGCCCCGGCAGAGGTGGCGGAGAAAAGGAAAAAAAAGAGAAGCTTCTTCATGCTTTTATTTTCCATCGACTTTGGAAATAATGGAAGAGAGAGGTATCAATGAATTTTGAAATGATCGGCATTGTCTTTTATGTTCTTGTCATGCTTGTCGTGGGATTCGTGGTTTCACGTTCAATCAAGACCGATGCGGACTATTTTCTGGCCGGCAGGAGCCTCGGGCCGGTTCTGGCCACTTTCTCAATTTTTGCTACCTGGTTCGGCGCGGAGACATGCATCGGAACCGCCGGGGCAGTTTACAAGTACGGGATCTCGGGCCTTCACGCCGATCCGCTTGGTTACTCCGCGTGCATTTTCATCATGGGATTTGTCTTCTCGAAAGTTCTCTGGAACAAAAAAATTACGACGATCCCGGATCTTTTTCATCACCGATTTTCTCCGAATGTCGAACGCCTTGCCGCGATCATTATGATCCCTTCAAGTATCATCTGGGCCGGAGCGCAGATCCGCGCCTTCGGAACAATCATCAGTACAACATCGGAAATCACTTTCGTAAACGGTGTCACTGCCGCTGCACTCGTGGTGATGATCTACACCATTTGCGGGGGCATGCTCGCTGACGCTTACAATGATCTCATTCAGGGAATCGGTATTATCATTGGTCTCGGTTTTCTTCTTTTTGTCATCGTTCAGGATCTTGGCGGCATAGAAGCTGCCCTTTCCAAAATTTCTCCGGAGAGATTAAAACTCGGAACACCGGACGGGGGAGAGCGAAGTTTCCTCGGTAATCTTGAATTCTGGATGGTGCCTATTCTCGGCTCAGTGATGGCGCAGGAACTTGTGGGCAGAGTCGTTTACAGTCGCACGGAAAAAGTGGCGTTCAATTCCTGCATGCGCGCGGGTGTGATTTATTTTATGGTCGGTATGGTTCCGGTGTTTGTGGGACTTCTTGGACTCGTTTACGTTCCTGGCCTCAAAGATTCTGAGGCGATCATGCCTCTTCTTGCGCGAACACATCTCTCAACATTCGGTTACGTCATGTTTGTGGGCGCTTTGGTTTCCGCGATTCTCTCGACGGTGGACTCGACTCTATTGTCTGTTTCTGCTCTTATTTCACACAACCTCGTGCATCCTTCTTTTCCGAATCTCACTGAGTGGCAGAAAGTTCTCGTCGCACGTTCGGGTGTTCTCATTTCGGGTCTCATTGCTTACGGAATTGCTTTCACTTCGGATTCCATTACGGGCCTTGTGGAACTTGCTTCGAGCCTGGGCGGTCCTTCAATTCTCGTCATGACGTCTATCGCGCTCTTTGTGAAAAAAGGAAATGCGATAAATGCCGTCTATGCTTTCGTCGGAAGCATTGTCACGTGGGCGCTTTGCCACTTTGTCTTTGAAATGGAGTTTCCGGTCCTGATGACAGTGGTGATGTGTGGTGCTTGTTATTTTGGATCCCTGCTCATCACTAGGAAGAGCAGGGAAGAAGAAATGGTAACGAATTAAACAGTGAGAGTTGTCGGAGCAGTGAAGTCGCGGTCCATGACCGTCTTTCTCTTATCTGCTTTTGCATTTTCAATCGCCTTCATACAAACGGTCTGAACGCGAACAGTGAGTTGGTCGATGGCCTGTGAAGAAGTCGAGAGAGCGCCTTCGTCCTTGATCAGTTTTTTTACTTTTGACGCGACTACGAGGGCCTCATCAATATTGGAATTTTCTACGTAAAGATTGAAATCCTTGCCCATAACAGTCTTTCTTCCGAGCTTCTGGGCGTGATTCATGGCGTCGCGACATGCCTTCATAATATCTTGATTCAAAGGATCGAAAAATCCGGCCGAAGTATTCATGTCTGCTTTTTCTTTAATAAATTTCTTTACCTTAGAGATAACGATTAGGCTTTCCATCGATGAGCTCCTTCACAAAAATCTTAATGTTGAATGCCTATAACTATCCACGAAGAGTGTAATCTGGGCAAGATCAAAAGCGGTCAGCTACCTTAATTGTTCGCTATACAAAAAGCAGACCGTGCGCTAATTTTTTACCTTCTGAAAAATGCATTTATACTAGGGATTTCCTATGGATGACTCGCGACGCATAGTAATCACCGGGATCGGCCTCACGGCGCCGAACGGAAACAATCTTGCCGAGTTCCGGAACGCCCTGCTTGAAAAAAAATCCGGCATTAAACATCACGAGATTCGCTACATGGGAAAACAAGCGGCGGGCCTGTGTGAGTTTGATGAATTCAAGTATCAATCAAAAAAACTTCGCCGTCGCGGAACCCGCGCGGGATCGATTTCCATTTACTGCTCCAACGAAGCGATCCGCGATGCCCAGCTTGATTGGGAAAATATCGACAAGTCGATGGTAGGGGTTTTCCTCGGCATCACCGAGCATGGAAACGTCGAGACTGAAGAAGAAATCTATCAGATGCACCAGAACAATCTCGACTGGAAACTCTGGTCTCCTCATCACAATCCAAGAACAGTTTCGAATTCTCCTGCGGGTGAAGTGACGCTGAACCTCGGCATCACCGGCCCTCATTACACTCTGGGTTCCGCGTGTGCGGGCGGTAACGTCGGCATCATCCAGGGCGTGCAGCAGCTTCTTCTCGGAGAAGTGGATATCGCTCTCACCGGTGGTATTTCTGAATCCTCTCAGACTTTTGGAATTTTTGCGGCCTTTGCCGCTCAGGGTGCGCTCGCGCATAATGAAGATCCAACACTTGCTTCGCGTCCGATGGACAAGAAGAGAAACGGCATTGTGATCTCAGAAGGTGGCGCGGTTTATGTTCTTGAGCGCCTTTCCGACGCTAAAAAAAGAAACGCAAAAATCTACGCTGAGATCGTCGGATACGCGATCAACTCTGATGCTTCTGATTTTGTAAACCCGAACAACGAAAGACAAGTCGAGTGTATGCACAAGGCGATCAAGCGCGCCGGCATCACTCCTTCTGATATTGACCTGGTGAACATGCACGCTACCGGCACTGGTGCTGGCGATATTTCTGAATCCAAAGCAGTTCGTGATGCTTTCGCGACTTCGAATAAAACCTACGTGAATTTCACGAAGGGCCACATTGGTCACTGCATGGGAGCGGCCGGAGCTCTCGAGCTTGCCGGTAATATTCCGTCACTCGAAGACGGCGTGATTCATCCGGGTATGAACTGCACCGAGCTTGATCCTGATTGCGTGATTCCTAATTTAGTTTTTGAAAATCCGGTAAAGACGAAGGTTGAGTATATTCTCAATAACTCCTTCGGCATGCTGGGAATTAATTCTGCACTTATTGTAAAAAGATTTTCGTAAGGAGATACCATGACCGCCTCTCAAGTCCGCCAGATCGTAATCGACATCATTGCTGACATCGCTCCTGATGAAGATGTGACTACTCTTGATGACAAGAAATCACTTCGTGAGCAGCTCGATCTCGACTCTATGGACTTCCTTGATATCGTGATGGAACTCAGAAAGCGCCATAAGGTGGAAGTGCCTCAGGAAGATTATCCAAAGCTCGCTTCGCTTGAGAGCTGTGTTGCTTATCTTTCTCCAAAACTTGCGTAAATGAACTACGACTGCATTGTCATCGGAGCGGGGATGTCGGGGCTTGCCGCCGGCATCCGCCTCGCGATGTTTGACAAGAAGGTCGTTATCCTCGAGAAACATTCGATTCCCGGCGGGCTTAATTCCTACTATCAAAGAAAAAATTTCGAACAAGGCGGCGTGAGGCAATTTGATGTCGGCCTTCACGCCCTCACAAACTTCATTAAAAAAGGCGAGAAAGGGAAGCCCTTCTCAAAGCTATTGAAGCAGCTGCGACTTTCGTATGATGATTTTAAACTTCATCCGCAAACCTATTCAAAAATTCAGTTTCCTGAATTGTCCCTGAAATTCTCCAATGACTTTGAACTCCTGAAGAGCGAAGTCCTCGCCAGCTTTCCGCAGGAGATGGATAATTTTCTCCGTCTCGTAGAAACGGTTAAGAACTTTAACGAGCTTGATTTGAAATTAGGTTTTAGTTCTTCCAGGGAAGTCCTGAAAACAATCATCGCTGATGAACTCCTGATTGAAATGTTACTGTGCCCGCTTCTGATCTACGGTTCTGCGTGGGAAGACGACATGGATTTCGCGCAGTTTGTGATCATGTTCAAGTCGCTTTATTTTGAAGGTTTCTCGCGCCCGGAAGGTGGCGTTCGCACTATCATTTCACTTCTCATGAAAAAACTGGAAGAGCTCGGGGCCGATGTTCGCTTTCGTTCGCCGGTTCTTGAAGTGATCACCAATGCTAATGGTGATGCGGTCGGAGTGAAAACTGAGAAAGAAGAACTCATGGCACCGGTGATTCTTTCCTCGATTGGTTATCCGGAAACAGTGAAGCTCACAAACAAGTTTCCTTCGGATAAAGTTCCGCGCACAGGTGCTATGACTTTTCTTGAAAGCATTTTTGTCTTTGATAAGAAGATTCCACTTACCCAGAATGATTCCACGATCATTTTTTATAACAACTCACAAAAGTATTCTTACCGGCCGGCGGGGAATTACTTTGACGCTTCTTCGGCAGTCGTTTGTTTCCCCGATAACTACGAACCACAGAACACTGCCGGTGAAGGAACTGTGCGGGTGACTTATATGGCGAACTTCGATCAGTGGAAAAATCTTCCGCGCGAAGAGTATCTGCTGAAAAAAGAGACTGTCGCAAACTCAGCGATTGATCTCGTGAAGAGACTTGTTCCGGATCTTCAGGCGAAGCTTCTCTTTAAGGACGTTTTCTCGCCCACGACAATTGAAAAATACACATGGCACTTGAACGGCACCGTTTACGGGTCTATTGATAAAACCCGGGACGGCCGCACTCCGGTTCCGAATCTCTTTATCATCGGTACGGACCAGGGATTCCTGGGCATCGTGGGATCGATTCTTTCCGGTATCTCGATGGCCAATCTCCACGGACTGATGGCAGGTGAGGCATGAAGTTCAATCACGTGCGCATGCATTCGACTGGTTTTGTCGAGCCACCGCTTTACCTCACTTCGGATGAGATTGAAAAAAAACTCGCACCACTTTACGAGAGAGCAAAACTTCCGGAAGGAAGACTTGAGCTTCAGACCGGCATTCGTCGCCGGGGATTCTGGCCAACCGGGACTCGTCCAAGCTCGATCGCCACTGAAGCGGCAGAGAAGGCGCTGAAAAATTTTCCACGGGAGAAAGTGGATATTCTTATTCACGCTTCTGTTTGCCGGGATTTTCTTGAGCCCGCGACTGCGGCCCAGGTTCATCGCAATCTCAGGCTTTCTCCACAGACGATGATCTCCGACCTCTCCAATGCATGTCTCGGTGTTCTCTCTGCCATGCTCTTGACCGGCCAGATGATTGAAAGTGGCGCGATTAAAACTGCGCTGATTGTTTCCGGAGAAAACGGGGGGCCACTTCTTGAACAGACTCTCGCTCATCTTCTGAATGATCCCTTGATGGACCGAAAGCGGATCAAGCCTTTCATGGCCTCACTCACGATTGGTTCAGCAGGTGTTGCTGTTCTTCTCACTCATGATTCTTTGGCGCCCAATGCGCCGAAAGTTCTCGGTGGTGCTACGCTGACGGATTCCGAAAGTGTTGAGCTCTGTCAGGGCGACGGCAATACCGGAGGCCTCATGATGGAAACTGATTCAGAGGCCCTCTTGAAAGCAGGTGTGAAGCTTGCGCGTGAGAATTGGGAAAGAACAAAGCAGGTTCTGGGATGGTCCATGCCGGATAAAATTATTCCACATCAAGTGGGGACAGCTCATCGTTTGGCGTTTCTTGAGACGCTTGGACTACCGACTGACCGCGATTTTGAAACGTTCAAAGAATTCGGGAACACAGGTTCCGCTGCACTTCCTCTCACTCTCATGAAGGCCGATGCTGCTCATTTTTTCAGGAAAGGTGACAAGGTTGCACTTCTGGGAATTGGATCCGGACTCACAAGCACAATGTTAGGTGTTGAATGGTAAATAAGATCGAAGACTCAGGCCTTAAGCAACTTTATCCGTTTCGTTCCAATTTTCTCCAGCTGAATGGAAATAATCTTCATTACGTGGATGAAGGAGAGGGACGGCCGATTCTCATGCTTCACGGAAATCCCACCTGGTCATTCTACTACCGGAATCTCATCCAGACTTTTTCGCCGAACTTCCGTTGCGTGGTTCCCGATCACATGGGTTGTGGTCTTTCGGATAAGCCGCAGGACTATCCCTATAATCTTGAGTCGCACATCCAGAATACCTACAAGCTCATTAAGTTTCTTGATCTCAAAAAAATTATTCTCATAGTTCACGACTGGGGGGGCGCGATTGGTTTTGGTCTGGTGACTCGTTACCCTGAGCTCTTTGACCGCATCGTGATTCTCAATACCGCTGCTTATCCGTCGCAGGAAATCCCGAAACGCATCGATTTCCTCAAGGGGAAGTTCGGCGAATGGCTCACGAGAAAATTTAATCTCTTTGCCTGGCCCGCTACATTCATGACGACAACGAAGAGACTCCCGAAACTTGTGAAGAAGGGATACCTCCTGCCTTATGACAGCTATGAGAACCGGATTGCCACTGCGAAGTTTGTTCAGGACATTCCAATGGATCCCGCTCATCCGTCGTGGCACACACTGAAAGAAATCGGAGACAAGCTTCCTTCACTCAAACACCCGAAGCTCATTCTCTGGGGCGGAAAAGATTTTTGTTTCAACCAGCACTTCTTTGAGAAGTGGCTTGAGATTTATCCGGACGCCAATGCCAAATGGTTCGCCAAGGCCGGCCACTACGTTCTGGAAGACGCTCTGGATGAAACCTCTGCGGAAATCTGGAACTTCATCAAGTGAACATCGCCCATCGCATCCGCACGCAGGCGCTGAATCTTCCGGACAAGAAGGCGGTTGTTTTTGGCAGCTCCTCTTACACATTCAGTGAGTTTGAAGAGCGTTCTAATCAGATGGCTAACTACTTTGTTTCCATCGGCATCACGAAGGGCACGCGCACTCTTCTCTTTGTAAAACCCTGTCTCGATTTTTCCGTTATCACGTTTGCACTTTTTAAAGTGGGCGCGATTCCCGTATTGATTGATCCGGGCATGGGGATCAAAAATCTTTTGAAGTCTGTGGCGCAGGTGAAACCAGAGGCCATGATCGCCATCAGTATCGTTCACAAGATCAGAACATTCATCCGGGCGCCTTTTGCGACCGTGAAGATCAAACTTTCGCCGGAGCAAATCGCCAGTGACATGGGTGTATTTCCGAAAACATTTGAACCGGTCACCGTGACGATGGAAGATTTTTCTGCGATTCTTTTCACCAGCGGTGGCACCGGGATTCCCAAGGGAGTTGAATACACTCACGGTATCCTCAATGCTCAGACGGAGATTCTTCAAAAACTTTTTTCACTCACTCCGAATGATACAGATCTTCCAGGGTTTCCTTTGTTTGCGCTTTTTACACTCGCGATGGGAATGACCTCAGTGATTCCGGATATGGATCCTACAAAACCCGCTCAGTGTGATCCCGCGAAGCTTGTAAAAAACATTCTCACTCATCAGGTGACTTTTTGTGCCGGTTCTCCTGCCATCTGGGAAAGGGTAGGACAGTACTGCGTGAAAAATAACATCCAGCTGGGATCAGTGAAATACATTGTGATGTTCGGCGCTCCCGTGCGCGCAGAAATTCATCAGCTCTTTAGAAAAGTTCTTCCGAAAGGCGATACGTATACTCCATATGGAGCAACGGAGTGTTTGCCGGTGAGTCTCATCAGTGGAAAAGAAGTGCTGAATAAAACTGCGGCCCTCACTGATCGAGGTGCCGGTGTCTGTATTGGCCACGCAGTTCCGAATGCCGAAATTAAAATCATAAATATTTCGGATATTCCGGAAACCTCTCTTTCTGAACTTTCTCCGGGAACTCCGGGAGAAATTGTGGTGAAAGGACCGATGGCAACTCCGTCGTATTTTGAATTGCCCGAGGAGACACGAAAAGCGAAGATTCATTCTGACGGTAAGCTGTGGCACCGCATGGGTGACATAGGTTACATTGATCAGGAAAAGCGTTTGTGGTTTCTCGGAAGAAAGGCCCATCGGGTTCCGATAAAAGAGCAAACGTTGTGGCCGATTGAGATCGAAGCAATTTTCAATCAGCATGCGGAAGTAAAACGCTCGGCCTTAGTGCGTTTCAACGATACTCCCGGTCTTGTCATTGAAAGACGCGATGGCAATATGAACATGTCGCCGCGATTTTTCAGTGAACTACTGGAGCTCGGCAAGTCGCATGAGCGTTCGCAATTGATCCGTGATTTCTGGCTCTCAAGCGCGCTTCCCGTGGACATCAGGCACAACATCAAGATCGACCGGACAAAACTTTCGGCGATGGTCACAGAAGGTCCCTCACTATGTCGAAAAAATCTGAGCAGAAGGTGGCACGCGTCCTCTACATGATCGTGCTCGTTATTGCCCTGCTTGTCCTGGTTTCTCCATTCGCCATTCCCATAATTCTTTCCTCCTCCATCTCTCTTGCGATGTATCCACTGGTCCTCAAGGTGGAGAAGAAGGGTCTCTCGAGAAAAATGGCCGCGGCCCTCATGACGATACTCTTCACAATTCTTATCTCGATTCCGATTTCTTTCTTTATCGCCAAGGGAGTGATCGAAGTCACAAGTAAGCTTGAAAGAATTAATTTCAATGAGCAACTTCGTGAACAGGGCATGACGGGTTTTGTCTCAGATCTTCGCCATGACATTGTGAGCTTCGCTCACAAGCATGCGCAAAAAGTTCACCTTGATCAGTTTCTTACTCCGAAGAAAATTGACGGCTATCTCAATGTGACGACTACCTTCCTTTTGAATTTCTTCCGGACCGTCATCACAAGTCTTCCGGTGGTAGTCCTCTTCCTCCTTGTGACGATTTTGTGTCTTTATTCCTTTCTTAAACATGGACACCGGATCCGGCTGGCACTTCAGAGAGTCTTCGGTTTTTCTAACCAGACCATGGAAGACCTCGTGCAAGTTTCGATTCTCAATGCACGCAGTGTTTATGTTTCCAATATTGCGACCGGTATGATTCAGGCGACCCTGGTGGCCACGGGTGCGGCGCTTACGGGAGTCGCCGATTGGTTTATGGCCTTCTTCCTCACACTGATTCTTTCTTTTGTCCCGGTAATTGGCGCTGCCCCGGTGGCCTTCGGATGTGCGCTTGTCGCTTATGTCAAAGGGGAGACCACTCACGCGATCATTCTTGTTGTCGTGGGAGTTTTCACCGGTCTGATCGACAATATCCTGAGGCCCTGGCTGGCCTCATCCGGAGAGAGTAACACTCCTCCGATCATTGCATTCGTTTGCGTTCTCGGTGGCGCCCTCTGGCTCGGCTTTCCCGGTCTCTTCATCGGACTCCTCGTCGGAACATTTTCATATGACACTCTTCCGGTCTTCTGGCGCGAAATCGGTCGGGGTGATCAATCTTATGTGGAAGAAGTTGCTCCGGAACCATAGAATAAAAGCATGCGCATTCTCGTGACCGGCGGGGGAGGCTTTCTTGGCACTCACCTCATCAATGAACTCCTGAAAAATCCCACATACATTGTGACAAATTTTTCCCGTCACTCTTATCCGCACCTTGAAGAAAAAGCTGTCCCGACGATTAAGGGAGACATCAGAAATCCTTCCGACGTTGAACGCGCGCTTTCGCAGGGCTTTGATACCGTCTTTCATGTGGCCGCACTCGCAGGAGTGTGGGGTGATGAAGAAGACTACGAATCAATCAACGTGAAAGGCACACAGAATCTCCTCGCATCGGCGAAGAAGCATGGAGTGACGAGATTTGTTCAGACCTCTTCACCAAGTGCGGTGATCGGTCTTGGTGGACACATGGGTGTGGGGGAAGAAATTCCCTATCCAGCGGAACACCTCAATGCTTACGGAAGAACGAAACAGAAAGCAGAAGAACTCGTGCTTGCCGCTAATGACGGAAAAACTTTTCTGACGTGTGCCCTAAGGCCTCATCTTATCTGGGGCCCGGGTGATCCGCATATTTTCCCGCGGATTATTCAGAAGGCCAGACTTGGAAAACTTAAAATTGTTGGTGACGGGGAAAACCTCGTCGATATCATTTACGTGGAAAATGCAGCAAAGGCGCACGTGAAAGCGATGGAGCACCTTATCCCCGGTGGAAAAGTCGCGGGAGAGGCCTATTTCCTCGGCGATGAGAAACCAGTGAAGCTTTGGGAGTTTATCAATACCATTCTTGGTTTTGCGAAAGTCGAACCACCGGATAAGCGCGTGAGTTATGAGACGGCCTTTCGCGCGGGAAGGGTCTTTGAATTTATCTGGAAGTTATTGGGAATTAAAAAACCCGATCCACCGATGACAAGATTCGTAGCGATGAATCTCGGGACACATCATTATTTTTCACACGAAAAAGCAAAGAGGGATTTCGGATTCAAACCGGAGATCTCCATCGATGAAGGTCTCCGGCGCACTTTTGCTTATAAAGAGCAGATAAAATAATTACGTTTCTTCCGGAGAGTCCTGCTGGTTATCTTGCGGCTTCTCTTCCTTCACTTTTTTACCAGTACAGAAATCTGAAAACTTATTCGAGAGTTTTCTTTCTTCCTTTACCTGGTGGGTGTATGGAACAAATGAATACCATCCGTGATAAGGGAAATTCGTCATGCCTTTCTGGTAAGTAAATGTGTCTGTTCCGGTATTTGAATCAATGACAGTGAGTTTGTAACCGTCTGAGAGTTTTTCCATTCCCACCACAAGCCATGCGTGAGAATCAATTCCCTTCATCTGTAACATCTGATAAAGAACTTCGCCCTTCTGAACGCGCTCATAAGTTTCGTCCATGATTTTTTCAAGTTGGGCCGCATCGACCGCCGGTTTTCCGGAAAGACCCTGGACCCACGCCGCTTTCAGAACTCCATCGGATTTTTGCCAGTCATTGAGCTTGTGCTGGATCTCATCTCTGTAAGCGAGCGAGAAATCTCTGAGATTTTTAAATCCTGGAACAAGGGTGATGCCTTTGCGATCACGAATACGTCCGATAATTTCTCTCGCCTCCGCATCAGATGGTTTCGGAAGACTTGGATCAAAGACCGCGAGATAGAGTGCGGAACGTGTGAAGCGGGAGTGCCACCAGCAGACTCCGCCGCCGAAAAGGCCGCCTTCATTCATAAAATAAAGCTGGTTATTATAGTCAGTGATCAATGTCTGGAGCGCATGCGGATCTGAGGATCTTTTTTCACAGAAGTTTTTTGAGGCCATCGAAGCACGGTCTATTTCTGCCAGGGCGGAAAGAGACATGAGGCCAATAGCAAGGGCGAGAAGCGTACGCATAGAGACTCCTTATGATGGAAGGAATCATCCCCTGAATCAGGTCATTTCCAAAGGGGCCGGCGATTGTTTATAGGGAAGGTGTCTAAGGTTTAGACGGCCCGTTTTTGATAAAGCCTTTTACGATGTTCTGGTCAAAGTAATTGGCGCTCATGCCGGCATCCACGATGATCGTGGTGGCATTGATTCCGGAGCTTCTCTCGGAAAGGAGGAAGGCCGCGGTGTCGGCGACTTCCTGGGTCCGGAGGTTTTCTTTCCGGAGTGTCAGCTCTTCGGAGTAGAGATAGTTGTCTATGTAATCGGGGATACCGGCGGAAGCAGAAGTCTTTAAGGGGCCAGCTCCAATAGCATTCACGCGGATTTTTTTAGTGGAAAGGGATTTTGCGAGAAAAGGGACAGAGGCCTCAAGCATTGCCTTGATCGGGCCAAGATATCCGTAAGAAGTAGCGCGAGTGGAGGAAATGGAGATCGTCGCAATGGAAGCGCCTTCCACGAGAAGGTCCTTGAGGGCATTCGTGACTTCAGTAAAAGAAAAAGCAGAAATCTGTGCGGCCTGAAGATAATGCTCGCGCTTAGTTTCATGGAAAGGTTTCACTCCTTGAGAGAAATCCGCGAACGCCAGCGAGTGGAGGTAGCCATGCAATGGGACTTTGATGAGAGAGGGGAGCCTGGCGATGTCTTCTTTTTTTTCTACATCACAAACAACAACAGGAGATCCCGGAAACAATTTGTTAATGACTTCAATCTGCTCTTCTTTCTGCACCGAAAAGATGGGAACTCCGCCTTCGGCGACTATGGTTTGCGCTACAAAGTAAGCAACACTTTTCTTGTTCGCCACACCCTGGATGAAAAAGTTCTTTCCTTCAAGCTTTAAAAAACTCATACGCTCTCCGCGATGGCGCAGGCAAATTCGATCGTCATGATGGTTTTTCCACTGGAAGTGATTTTGCCTTTCATGAAAGCGGCATTCGCGAGCATTTCAATAAAATCGACAGTGATGTGAAGTTCATCGCCCGGGCCCGCCATATTTTTAAATTTAGCGTTCTGAATTCTGGTGACGACTGCTTTCTTGTTCACTCCCGCGCCTGAGCCTTTGAGCGCCATGAGGAGGGCCCCGGTCTGAAAAACGGCTTCACACATGAGCACACCGGGAAAAACCGGCGCACCCGGGAAGTGTCCACGAAAAAAATCTTCTTCACCCGTAAGAGTCTTTGTGGTGGTGATGGAATTCTCGGAGCGATCAAGCACCTTTTCGATAAAAAGAAACGGCTCGCGCTGAGGAATGTTGTCGAGAATCAGCTTATCCATTGAGTCCTCCGGCGACATCTACCGTTGCACCGGTGATGTAGCTTGCTTCCTTCGAAGCAAAGAAGAGAACTGCGTGGGCCACTTCGTCGACTTTCCCGAAGCGCTTCATGGGCACCTGGGACTTGTATTCTTTTACCTGTTCTTCCGGAAGATCTTTGATGAGCTCGGTTTCAATGAATCCCGGACAAACATTGTTGATCGTGATGTTTCTCTTGGCGACTTCCTTCGAGACAGAAAGGGAGAGCGCAATTTGTCCTGCCTTAGATGCGGCGTAGTTCGCCTGGCCGGGAAGACCGAGCTTTCCGCCCACGCTCGACATGTTCACGATGCGTCCGTAGCGATTCTTCATCATGGTGAGAACCGCATTCTTCGTCATGTTGTAGGTGCCCTTGAGATTGGTATCAATCACGGAATCCCATTCCGCTTCACCCATGGAAGCGATGATGTTGTCGCGGCGGATGCCGGCGTTGTTTACGAGAACGTGAAGAGCAGGGAACTGTTCATTGTATTTCTGGAAGAAAATTTCCACGTCTCCGGCATTGGCGACATCAAACTTGAAGATGTGGAGTTGCGCGCCCATCTTCTCGCGGAAGGCCCGTGCCGCCATATCGTTTCCTGAATAAGTGGCAATCACCGTAGCACCAGCTTTCAGGAACGCTTCTGAGATTCCTGCACCGATGCCTCTGGTCCCACCTGTCACGATCACATACTGGTCTTTGAAATCAAACATGGTTTACCTTTGTGTGAAGATAAGATTCGATGGCGTTGGCCTGAATCGCGCCGTAGTTTGCGGCCCCCAGCCAACCCGACATAATGATGCCGACGGAGCCAGCGTGGAAGAGTCCGGGAAGTTCCTTGTGAAGATTCATGGAAACTTCCAGGCCCTCAAACTTTGTCCCGAAGGAAGTTCCTTTCGGGTGGAGAGTATATCTCTCGACCGTGAGGGGAGTTGCGGCCTCGACGAAATCAAGCTGGTCACGGATATCTGGAAGAAATTTTTCCAGGCCCTTCAACGTCTCTTCGATCATGAACGCTTTTTCTTTTTCGTAGCCAGCTTCGGAAAGTGCTTTCCAGTCTTCGTAACGACAATTGGTAGATGAGACGATGGCGACTCTTCCATTCTCAACGTGAGGACGTGTTTCTTCCGGATAATAAACCGAGAACGTGCGTGAGCTTACCTTGAGATCAAGGAGGCGCTCAGGATCATATGTTGGATACGTAGATGTAAAAATCAGATCACCAATATGAGGGATACGAACGCCTTCCTTGAGGCCCATGTAAACCTGGCAGCTCGAGGAGTTCAGGCGAATGTCTCTGGCCTTCTTTACAAACTCAGGACGGAATTTTTCTTCGCCCACGAGATTCAGGACAGTGGATTTGATATTGCCGTTGGAGAGTACGGTTTTTGCCTTCACGGTCTTGCCATTGATGACAACTCCACTGGCGCTTCCGTTATCCGTGAGGATTTTTTCGACCTTCGCTTGCATCTTGATGTCGACTTTGTTCTTGAGAAGCTCATCTCTCATCTTGGCGATGAGAAGATCAGTGCCACCTTTGAATGTGTACACACCCTTACTCATGAAGTTGGAGAACACAATCCCGTAGGTGATCGCCGGATCATCCAGCGTTGATCCATTGGCATAGGTGATCGGCTCCATCAGGAATCGGACCACATCGTTTCTTCCCGGGAAGTATTTTTCAAACAAGTCGCGGTTGGTTTCCTGAGAGTTGTCGTAGAAATTCATCGATGCCAGATGAGCAAAGAATGCTGAGACGGTTTCTTTCGAAATCTGAAACTGTTCTTCCAACACCTTTGAGTAATGGTCCTTGGTGAAGTCCGTCTGAACCGTGAACTGCGGATTCACAAAGCGCACATCTTTCAATTGAACAATCGAGTCAGCAATATCCTTGTTCCAGTACTTGCGGCAGGTCTTGATCATGCCGACAGGAAACCCGTGAAGGGAAACATCGAACACATGCTTTCGGTCTTCACGAAAGAACCAGGTCGCAAAACCACCGAGCTTGTTGTGACTTTCAAGCAAGAGAACTTTGTGGCCGTTGCGTCCGAGGATGTTGGCGGCAGTCATGCCCGCAAGGCCCGAGCCAATGATGATGACATCATAGTCCTGAGTGATTTCATCGCGGGTTTTGTAGAGCATCCGTCCTCATCTGTGGCAGCGCATAAACATGATTATTATCGGCCCGGCAAGGATAGAGGATTCTCTCGAAAAAGTCATGAAATGCATTACAATCTAAGAGTTGGAAAAGGAAATTATGAAGTTTCTTCGTCTCATGCAGGACTCTCTCGGTTTTGATTACCGTTCAATGGCACTTTACCGCGCACTCATGGGGATCATCGTGATGGCGGATGTGGTCTATCGCCTGCCGGATCTCACAAATTTTTATACGGATATTGGTCTCGTTCCCCGTGCTACTTTCATCGGGGAAATGGCGATGCCGTGGTCGTTCTCACTTCATCTTGCCAATGGCTCGACGACATTTGCCGCAACAATGTTTGCGATTCATTTTCTCTTCGGTCTCATGTTGTTGTTTGGATTTAAAACCCGCTGGGCCTTTCTTGGTGCTTACCTCATGACGGTTTCGGTCCATAACCGGAACTGGATGGTGAATAATGGTGGTGATGATATTTTGAGATCTATTTTATTTCTTTCTATTTTTCTCCCGACCAATCGCTGGTGGGCTGTTGATTCCGCTCTCACGAAAGAAGAAAAACCTTCAGGTAGTTATTTGTCGGTTTGGGTGATTGCATTCACCTTCCAGGTCTTCGTGATTTATTTTGTGAGTTACATGCTGAAAGATCATCCGATCTGGAGAAGTGACTTTACTGCCGTTTTCTATGCTTCTCGTCTGGATATTTTTGCGACCCCACTGGGTCTGTGGCTCAGAAACTTCGACTGGTTTGGCAAGGCCTCCACGTTCTACACCATCATCGTTGAATGGCTGGGGCCGGTTCTCCTTATCACTCCGTTCATGTTTTTTCGCCATTGGTGGAAAGTGCGGCTTCTCACGGTGATTCTTTTCTGGGGACTTCACGGTGGAATCATCGCGACGATGTACATCGGAGTTTTCCCCTGGGCGTGCCTTGTGATCTGGCTCATTTTTCTTCCCGGTCCGGTGTGGGATAAGCTCTTTCGTTATTTCCGCAGAAAAGATTTCGGGAAACTGAAGTTGTACTATGATGCTGATTGCGGATTCTGTAAGAAATCTGTTTATCTTCTCCGCGAATTTCTTCTTCCTCCTGAAACTGAAATCAGCGAGGGGCAGTCGGATCCTTCCGTCTATAAAAGCATGGAGACTAACTGGTCATGGGTCGTGGTGAATGAAAAAGGTGAGCGCTTCTACAAGTTTCCTGCGTTCATCGAGATCATCCGGCATTCACCTCTGGCCTTCTGGAAAGCGCGGATTTTTACATTAAGTCCGGTGCGCGCAATTGGCGAAAAAACTTATCACTGGGTTTCTCATCACCGGGCCTTCATGGGGAAGTTCAGTCAGTTTCTTGCCTGGAAGGATGCGAAAAAACCATTCATGACCCTGATTGGTCTTCGCGAGCTTTTCGGCGGATTTATTCTCGTGACTCTTGTCTGCTGGAATCTTTCGACGATTAAGAAACTGAAGTTTTCTTCGCCCTTCTTTGAAAGTGCGACGAGGATTTTCCATCTCTACCAGGAATGGAATATGTTTGCTCCGTTCCCGAAGATGGACAATGTGTGGCTGGAAGTTGTGGGGGAGCTCTCTGATGGTTCGACGATGGAAATTCTCACCGGCGATACTGATATTTATCGCGTGAAAGATCAGGATTTCGCCAGAAACGTTCCGAATGAGCACTGGAGAAAGTTTTATCTTAATGCCACTTCAAGGACCGATTACCTTCGCTACTATGGTGGCTTCCTTTGTCGCCTCTGGAACACACGTCATATCCGGAAAAAAGACGGAGTCGCTCTGAAGAAGATGGAAATCAACAGCTACTCACAGATGAATCTTCCGAATGGTGATCGCGGTGGGGTCGAGAGAAAAATTGTGTGGAAGCACTGGTGCTTTGATGAGGATTACAAGCGGGAAGCAAATAATCCGGCGATAAAGTGACCTGATTCGACTGCACCTTCCGCGCACCCCGTGGATAGAAAATCTCCGGCGAGAAATACCGGCGAGTCTTTCGTCAGACTTCTTCGGTAATTCTTTATAGCAGTGAAATGTCCGGGACGAAGAAGAGGAATGGCCTCTTTCCAGACAGATGTTTGTCTTTCCATCACGTCGGTTTCTGAAATATTCAGGAGCTTCGTTTCACCTTGTATAATTTCTTTTTCCGCTCCCGCACTCGAGCGAAGCACCCCAAGCAAATCAAAATCAGAAGGCGCGAGACCAGGTGCCTTGTAACGTTCGTCAGTGAGGACGTTGATGTCGGGATTTCTCTCCGGAGAAACCAGGGTTCCATAGGAGCCGTTGCGGTTTTGTTTTTTGACGAGAAGACCTTCGTGAACTGAAGACTTGTAGGGAACAGCGAGTTCTGAAGGAAATTGAGATCCGAGAAGCTGATAAGCAATGGAGGCCGTGGTCGCGATGATGACATGCTTTCCTTTAAAATCACCTTTGTCTGTCTTTACGACTGTGCCTTCAATGGAAAGTGCTCTCGTGTTGTAATGGATTTCTTTTCCCTTTGCCAGTGCCTGAGGAAGAGTCGCAAGACCCCCCTGAAGTCCCAAGAGTGGTTTTCCGCTGATCATGTGAAGGAGCGCGCGAACGACGAGGGCGGAAGAAAGTTCTGCGGGATCAGCGTAATTAAACGCAGAAAAATACGGGACCATGACTTTCTGGAGAATCTCTTCATTGAGATGTTTACGGCAATAATCGAGGGCCGAGCCTTCTTCATGAAAAGTTTCCGGCGACTCAGGCTTCACGCCTGAGAACTTCAGCTTCAGCATATGAGAGAAAAGGAGAAAATACGATTTGGGAGAAAGAAGTCCACTGGTCAAAGCTCCGAGAGGATTTTTTGTGTTCACGAGAAAGTCACGATCTTTCTCAAGATGCCCCATGAGCGGACTTGCCTTATGTGCTTCGATCTTCAGTTCTGCGAGGAGTTTAGTGATTCGTGGATATCCAAACGTAAAAAACTGAGCGCCCGTATCCGAGAGGCCTTTGCCGATTTTTTTCGTCTGAACTCTGCCGCCCGATATGCCCGAATCCTCAAGAGTGATGACGGAATAATGTTTTTTCAGAAGCTCATGGTGAGTAGCGAGCCCCGCAAGGCCCGCACCGATGATGATAAAATCTGCTTCTTTCAAGACGCCGAAGCTTCTGCGAGAACGACAGTCGCCTGTGGTTTCGGAGCTTCCATGGTCGACGGATTGTAGAGGCCTGGTTTCAGGTGGTGATTCAGGTGATAGTAAGCGCCCGCACCGATGAGATTCACGAGCTTATAATAAAGATTGTGATTCAGGTTCACGATCACAATTTCCCCGGAAGGAAGAGTCTGGTGAGTGGCCCAGTTAATGTGAGCGAAGACGACGAGATTGGTGAAATACGCAGGAACAAAGAATGCGGCAAAGTAAGTCGGCCCCATGAGTTTCCACCAAATGAAAAGGCGAGCGAGAAGGCCCACGTAATACACCGGCATTTGAAGCGCCATGATCGCGTACGTTTTCTTGTTTTTTCCGTGAACCGAAAAATATTGATTCCCGATCACACGGATAGAATTCATCTGAGTGGTGCCAAGGAAATAGAGAAAGCCTTTTCCTCTCGGCGGGTGCGGATCAAGCTCTTCGTCATCGGCATTCGCGTGATGAAGAACATGGCTGATGCGGAAAGGGGCCATCCCGAAAAGAACAAAGAAGCCGCAGATCTCGCCGACGAATTCATTCAGGAGTTTTGGTTTGATGTTGAAGTGAACGGCATTGTGAAGTGCCACCGGAACCTGGAGGCCAAAAGCAAAGGCCACCGGAAGAAGTCCGAGGTGCCACATAGAGAGTGAAAATTCAGAGTGAGCAATGTCCTTCACGAGGAAAGCAACGGCGACCATGATCACCATCTGTACCGAGAAATACTTCAGGAAAAAGAAGGGATCGAGCCGGAAGTTACGGAAGGAAATCATACGGCCCCCGGTAAGCGAAGAATGACCATTTTTTCAATCTCGAGCGCGCGACGAAGACGCGGATGTCTCTCCGGTGTGCTCATCATGCGGGTGTAGAAGTTTTCACGGAAAATAAGCTTAAACTTCTGACGCCAGGACATGCGGTCAATTTTTTCTGAAAGAAGTGCCATCTCCTCAAGGAGCGGATGACGATCGCGGAAATTTTTTACTTTGCGGAAGCCGTTCAGTTCCTGGAAGAGCCAGATGGTCTGAAGCACCCGAGAAACTGCGAATGACCATTTTTTGAGAGTTTTTCCTGCATTCCGGTGACGGATCATCTGATAAGAAAAAGAGCTGTGACGAGATTCTTCAAGAAAGTGCAGGCGATTCAGCTCGAAAAAAAGGGTGTCTGTGTTTTCTTTGTTCGGTAAAAGTTTCTGGAAAAGACGAATGCTTTCTTCTTCTGTGGCCGCGACCGCCCACCAGATGGCATTGCCACCGAGTTTTGCCTCGAGAGCATATATGCGTCCCGAGAAAGAAGTTTTTTTGTATTTCGGGAGAAAAGTTGAGAGCTCAGTAGTTGTGAGATTCAATTTCTTTGCTGCCTCGTCGAGAAAGCGCTGATAGGCCTCAGAATGAACCGCTTCTTCGAGGAAAAAAGTAGAAGCTTCGGCGGTCATCTTCGGACAAGCAAGTGCGCGAAGGTCATTCAGGATTTTTTCGTGCTCTTTGATCGCGCTGGAAGCAAGAAGTCCGAGTGCCCATGAAGCCGCGTGCTTTTCTTTTT
>JBJMLZ010000263.1:0-4766 GCA_045805035.1 Bacteriovoracaceae bacterium | reverse complement strand
TCTATGTCGCGATCTGGTTCTATATCGCGACCATTCTCACGGTCGCGGTTCTTCACATCGTGAACTCACTTGAAGTTCCGGTGTCACTCACAAAATCATATTCTCTGTACGCAGGCGTACAGGATGCACTCGTGCAGTGGTGGTACGGCCACAACGCTGTCGCATTCTTTCTGACTACTCCTTTTCTTGGTCTCATGTATTACTTTGTTCCGAAAGCTGTGAATCGCCCGGTTTACTCTTACCAACTCTCGATCATCCACTTCTGGTCGCTTGTGTTCATTTACATCTGGGCGGGCCCGCACCATCTTCTTTATACAACTCTTCCGGAATGGGCGCAGACTTTAGGAATGGTTTTCTCCGTGATGCTGTGGATGCCAAGCTGGGGCGGGATGATCAATGGCCTTCTTACCCTGAGAGGAGTGTGGTCGAAAGTCCGTACGGAACCTTCCGTGCGCTTCATGGCCGCGTCTCTCACTTTCTACGGCATGGCAACCTTCGAAGGACCGCTTCTCTCGATCAAATCTGTGAACGCCATCGCTCACTTTACTGACTGGATTCCGGGCCACGTTCACGCCGGCACTATCGGCTGGAACTATCTCATTATTGCCGGGATTCTTTTCTATCTCGTTCCAAAACTCTGGAACACTGAACTCTACTCGAAAAAACTTGCAAACCAGCAGTTCTGGTTTGCTATTGTTGGTCTCGTTCTCTACGTCGTCTCCATGTGGATTGCAGGCATCACTCAATCCATGATGTGGAGAGCGATGGATGACGCCGGAAAACTCGTTTATCCGAACTTCATTGAAACAGTGGTGAAAATTGTTCCGATGTATTGGGTCCGTGCGATCGGCGGTACTTCCGTTCTCATTTCCTTCATCATGATGATTTACAACTTCTACATGACCTGCAAGCTTGCTCCGGCACGCGAGAAAACAGTCTTTGAGGCCTTTCCTCTGGAAGCAGCTTACGTTGATGCGGGGGCCACTGCCCACCGGAAGCTCGAAGGGTGGCCGATGGTATTTGCAGTTCTTTCTCTCGTGGCGATCCTCGTTGGCTCCGGGATTGAAATTATTCCTTCGCTTGTTGCGGATAAGTACGTGATCAAAGTCAGCGCGATTAAACCTTATTCTCCGCTTGAACTCCACGGTCGCGATCTTTACGTGAAGGAAGGTTGTTATACCTGTCACTCGCAGACTGTCCGCCCGATGGCCCATGAAGTAGTGAGATACGGAAAACCTTCCAACGCTGCTGAATTCGTTTACGATCATCCGTTTCAGTGGGGCTCCAAGCGCACTGGCCCCGATCTCGCGCGCGTAGGCGGTAAGTATCCGCACATGTGGCACTACAAGCACTTCTGGGATCCGCGTGATGTGACTGCGGGATCTATCATGCCTCGCTACACCTGGCTCTTTGATCAGAAGATTGCTTTCAACGACATTCCCGCCAAAATGCGGGTGATGCAGAAGCTAAACGTTCCTTATACCGACGAAGAAGTCGCCAACGCTGTGGCGAGCGCGAAAGCTCAGGCACAGGGTATTGCGGATGAGCTCGCTTCAAGTGGTGTTCCGAAAAAGATTGTTGAAATGGAAGTGGTGGCGCTCATTGCTTACATCCAGCGCATTGGTGTCGATTACACTTCAATCCCTGATGAAACTCTTGCTGCGGAGGAAAAATGAAACAGGAAGTATTACTGGGCTGGGACATTCCCTGGTTACCGGTCACCGCACTTGTTCTCTTCGTGGTCTCCTTTTCATTCTACGCCTGGTGGACTTATCGGGGAACGAACCGGGCCTTTTACGAAGAAGTTTCCAGGATCCCTTTAGAAGATAAGGACAGAGTATGAATAAGCACGATGAAAAAATTGATGTGAAAGAAGACGAGAAGCATCTTCTGATTGATCACAGCTACGATAATATCCAGGAATTGAATCACCCGCTTCCGAGCTGGTGGAACACGATCTGGGGAATCAGCATCGCATTCTCCATTGGTTACTTTGTCTACTATCAATTCATGGACGGTCCCACACTCAAAGATGAGTTCCACGTTGAGTATAAAGTGGTGATGGAAAAACAAAATGCCTTCAAGAAAAGAGAATCCGCTTTCAGTCATGACTATTTTGAAAAGATTGTGAAAGACGACGGGGTGAAAAAAGGAAAAGAAGTTTTTGAACTCAACTGTGTTCCTTGTCACGCTGAAGGCGGCGTGGGCGATGTCGGACCAAACCTTACCGACGATCACTGGCTGATCGCCAAGGGCACCCCGGAAACTATTTATGGTGTGGTCTTCAACGGTTCAGATGCTAACGGTATGCCGATCTGGTCGGAGATGATTTCCAAAGACGAGATCTATCAGGCAGTCGCTTATGTGATGACATTCCATAACACTTTCAAGAAGGGGAAGGAACCTCAGGGAGTGAAGATTGCGGACAAGTAAGAATATCTTTGACCTTGATCCGGAAAGACTTGCGACGACCGATGAGCATGGTGATCGGATCTTTCTTCATCCGGAATCCGTGAAGGGAGTCTGGCAAAGGCGCCGGGCGATTATGTACTGGTTTCTGATCGGTCTTTATCTTGTTGTTCCCTGGATTAATGTCAACGGCATGCCCGCGCTTCAGGCGAATATCTTTAAGCGCGAGTTTGTTTTCTTCGGAAATGTTTTTCATGGAGTTGAGCCCATTCTCATTTTTCTCGCGGTGATCTCCGGGCTTTTCTTCATTGCTTTCATGACCAGTGTCTTTGGTCGCGTTTGGTGTGGCTGGGCCTGTCCACAAACGGTTTTCATTCAATCCATTTTCCTGAAGCTTGAAGCTTTGATTGAAGGAACACCGAAACAACGTCGTGATCTCGATGCTTCTCCCTGGAACTCAAAGAAGATCATGAAGAGAGGATTTAAGTGGATTATTTTCTCTCTGATATCGCTTCATATTGCGCATACTTTTATTGGTTACATGGTAGGGCCGAGAGAGCTGGTCATTATGACGATGCATTCTCCGGGAGAAAACTGGGGATTATTTTCGGCAACCATGATTCTCGCCTCGATTTTCCTCTGGGACTTCGGGTGGTTTCGTGAGCAATTCTGTAGTTTCATGTGTCCTTACGGAAGAATGCAATCTGTGATGATGGATGAAAACTCCCTTGTTGTCGCTTACGACAAGAAAAGAGGAGAGCCTCGCTTCGGAACCGTTCCCAAAGGCGAGGAAGGCGATTGCATCAATTGCTTTCATTGCGTGAAAGTCTGTCCGGTAGGGATTGATATCCGTCGCGGCACTCAGCTTGAATGCATTCACTGCACACTTTGCATCGATGCCTGCGACAACATCATGGACCGGTTGAATAAGCCTCATGGTCTCATCAAATACGCATCTGAGAACGGGGAGAAGCACAAGATGCTTACTCCGCGTTCATTTATCTATGCGGGAATCGGAGTAGTCCTTATGGGAGTATTCCTCTTCTCGCTGAATGCGAGTAAGAAGCTCAATCTCGTTTTCATCCGCTCTAAAATTCCTTTTACCATTTCGCGGGAAGGAAAGATCATGAATAACTTTCAGTTGAAAATCTCCCACCAGGGAGATGCTCATCCAAAGATTGAATTCAGGATCAAGGAACCCGAACTCAATACCAAAGTCGACATCATCACTCCATCTCATCCGACCGTGGTGGATGCAGCGGAGAAAAAGTTCATCGTGTTCTTCCGCTTTGATCAGTCCGTCCTCACATCCGGCGGCAGAAAAGTCACTGTCCAGATTGAAGACATTGACACTCAACAGGTGATTGCGGAAAAGGAGGTCTCGCTTGCCGGACCTGTTCAATAATTTTCTTCCCTATGCTTCTCTCATCGCGGGCCTTTCCGGAAGCCTCCATTGTGTCGGCATGTGCGGGGGACTCGTCACTGCAAGCTGCGGAGGTGGGAAAGACATCCTGAAGTACCAGGTGGGAAGGCTTCTCGGTTATCTCATCCTCGGAAGTTTTGCGTTTTCGGTCAGCGCACTTGTGAAAGGTTTTGTTCCTTTTACCTGGGCGCCCTTTGTATCCGGAATCTTTCTTGGGGTTCTTTTCATTTACTGGGGCGTGAAAAGTTTCAGTGGAAAAAGAGCTGAGGTTCCACTTCCGGGGATTCTCCGAAAGCTTTATCAGGTTTCCTTCCGGCAATTCGTTTCCCGCTCGGGAAACTTCCGCTCCTTCATTGTCGGGCTTCTCTCAATCATGCTTCCCTGCGGACTACTTTACGGCATGATCATCGCCGCTCTTGCGATGGGGAAATACCAGGAGGTCATGCTCTCTCTTCTCTTTTTTTGGCTGGGGACGCTCCCCGCGATGGTGGGGGCTCCCCATCTGGTGAAAAAAATCCTTGAGCCTCTGAGAAAAAAGCTCCCGAAGGCCTATGCCATTCTCTTCATTGTGATCGGAGTGGCGACGATCGCCAATCGACTGAATCATTTTCCTCAGGCGCACGCTCACTCAGAAGTGAAGCAGGAGAAAATCGAACATCACTGCCACTGATTGTGCTAAGATTCTTCCTCGATGAAAGAGCTCGTTTCCCTTCATAAAAAACTTCGTGCCTGTCGTGAATGTCCCAACATGTGCGGCACTCCCGTGCACGGAGAGACGACTCCTTCAAAAATTCTTCTCATCGGCCAGGCACCAGGGCCGCACGAAGCGGATCGTGGAAAACCTTTCGCTTATACCGCCGGAAAAACTTTATTCAAATGGCTGAATGAGGCGACTGATCTCGAAGAAGAAGAATTACGCTCGCTCATTTACTTC
>JBJMLZ010000262.1:0-24453 GCA_045805035.1 Bacteriovoracaceae bacterium | reverse complement strand
TACGTTCCGGCAAAACCACCGAGGAGAACCGAAGCTGCCATCGTGTAGTGGAAGTGACCAACCACGAAGTAAGTGTCGTGGAGGTAAAGGTCAGTCGAAACTGTCGCTAGATGTAGACCTGTGAGACCGCCGAGACCGAAGACGAAAACTACGCCCATTGAGAAAAGCATTGGTGAAGTAAAGCGGATAGACCCCTTCCAGAGAGTTCCGAGCCAGTTGGCGAAGAAAATCGCGGACGGAATCGAAATGAGCATGGTGAGAGTCATGAACGACTGAGTGAGAAGCGGGCTCATCCGAGTCGTGAACATGTGGTGACCATAAACCACTGTTGAAAGCACAGTGATGGTCGTCAGTGAAAGTGCGGTCATCTTGTAACCGAAAGCTGGCTTACGAGAGAAGAACGCGAGAAGGTCACTTACTATTCCCCACGCCGGGAGAATGAGAATGTACACTTCAGGGTGACCGAAGATCCAGAACACGTGCTGGAAGAGAACCGGATCGCCACGACCGGAAACTGCAGCAGCACCGGCGAGGAAGAAGGTTGTTCCGAAAACGCGGTCAAAGATAAGGAGAAGCATGCCGGCACCGAGAACCGGAACGAAGATCGCGTTCAGGATCGCTGTGAGCCAGAGGCCCCACACCGTGAGTGGCATTTTGAAGTAATCCATACCCGGAGCGCGAAGTGTGATCACTGTTGTGATGTAGTTCACGGCACCCATGGTGGAAGAAATACCGAAGAGGAAAAGAGAAAGGAGCCACAGAGTTTGTCCGAGGCCCGGCTGACCGATGTTGGTTGAGAGCGTAGGATAAGAAGTCCAGCCGCCTGCTGCAGCTCCCATGGGGAGACAGAGAGACGCGAGGAGAACGATACCCGAGGCCATCGAGAACCAGAACGAAAGCATGTTCAGTGTCGGGAAGATCATATCGCGCGCACCAATGAGGAGCGGGATACAGAAGTTACCGAAGGCACCCGTGAGAATCGGCGTGATCGCAAAGAAGATCATGATCGTTCCATGCATAGTAAAGAGCATGGCGTATGTGTCTGGTGGAACCACTCCGCCCGTGTGAGGGAACAAGAGATGGCCGATTACTGGAAACGGGACGCCCGGATACGCGAGTGTCCAACGGATGAGAAGGGCCATGAGACCGCCTACCATCAGGAAGAAAATTCCGTACCAGAGGAACTGTTTACCGATCACTTTGTGATCGAAAGAGAAAACGTACTTTGACCAGAAGCTCTTAGGAGCGTCGTGGATGTGTTGTTCTAGAAAGGCCATTATCTACTCCCCCACTTCCAACCCCAACGGAGATCAATGTTCTCCTGGTCGTTAGTTGCGATTGCGATGTCCTGAGATTCTGTTACCCATTTGTCATAGTCTTCCTGAGAGAGAACTGTGAGCTGGGCCTTCATGAGATAGTGATGGTTACCGCACATTTCTGCGCAGGCGATCTCGTAGTTACCAACCTTCGTTGTATCAAACCACATCTTGGCGTAGCGGCCAGGAATGGCGTCGGCCTTGAGACGGACGTTCGGAATATACAGAGCGTGGATCACGTCTTTGGCGGTCATCTGAATCATCACGCGACGATTAACCGGAACAACCATGTTGTTCAGTTGAACAACGTCATCACCCGTGTTGAACTCGCCGTCTTTACCAGCGTAGCGGATGTTCCAGGCCCACTGCTGAGCGAGAACCTGAATTTTAATTACGTCACTGTCGTTCTCAATCGAGAAGTTCCAGAAAACTTCCTTGATGTCGCGAGTGGAGATTTTAGTGATCACCATGTCGACAGAAAGGAATACGCCAAGACCGATCATCGCAGTGAGGATGAGGTGCTTCTTCTCGTTACCGTGAGTGTAGACAGACTTCGAGTGACGCTTTCTCGAGTAGAGATAAGCAAATCCGAAGAGGCCCGCACACACGAGGAAGAACCAGAAAAGTCCCACGTACGTCGTGTAGTTGAACAGCCAGTCAATGCGATGGCCGTTGGTGGAAATGTCTTCGGGAGGTGCGATCCGCTCCCAGAAGCTCATGCTTTCTTCGGCCTTGAGGACGAAGCCCACGAGATTGGCGAATGAAAAGTTCATCTCACAACATCCTGTGAAAAGAGTAATAATGAATGATTTAACCCTTGAATGGTAACTTAACTTTTTCGCTTCATCTAGCAGAAATGACTCGAAATTTTTAGCGAAGGACGATGAGGGTGATGAGCTGAAGTGGTAAATAGAAAAGGGTCGCAAAAAAATAAGCGCGGGCCCATCGTTCATCGCCCTTTTTGAGACCAAGAAGGGCCACCACAAAGAGAATGACACCGATCAGCAAAGAGGTGAAGAGGTACGCCTCTCCTCTCCAGTCCCAATAATAAGGAAGAAGCGCGAAGACCAGCATGAGGAAAGAATAAAGAACGATGTTCGCACGCAGGAATGAAATGGAATGAGTCTGAGCGAAGGTTTTAAAATGCGCCATGCCATACTCATTCTTCCGATACAGGCTGATCGCCATGAAATGCGGAATCTGCCAGAGAAAGAGAATCCCAAAAAGAAAGAAACCAATTCCGGAAAGACTATCCATCACCACCGTCCAACCCATGAGGGTCGGAATCGCTCCCGGAACCGCACCCACATACAAAGCATAAGGTGAACGGGTTTTCATCGGAGTGTAGAGATAGAGATAAGAGAGAGCAGCAAAGAGACCAAGGCCGGCAGTGAGAAGATTGGCGCTCAAAGTCAGAACGACAGTGCCAACCGCGATGAGACTCCAACCCCAGTACACCGCCACCATTGGATCAAGCCTGCCCGCAGGAAGTGGCCGGTCTTTTGTTCGCTCCATGAGCTTATCGAGATCGCGCTCAAGATAACAATTGAGCGCAAGTGATCCCGCCGCCTGAAGATAAATTCCAATCAGCGAAATCAGTAGAAGAATGAGATTGATCTTAAAATCCGTCAGCACCACTCCGCCGAGAACCGTGATCACGACGAGAATTGTGAGCTTCGGTTTAAAAAGATCGAGAACGTCATTATAAAAAGTCGGAACTGCTTTGCCGAAGAAACGAAATTCGTGACGGCGAAGGCGCACCTGGAGGAAGACGAGGAGACAGAAGCTCGCGAGTGCTAAAGCAAAGTGAAAGAGAATGAGCTGGCGGGCCGAGCTTCTTCCCATCTGAAGGCCGAGCATGAGTTGTCCCGCCATCAAAAAAAATCCCGCATAGGCCGCAGGTTTCCACTTCGGAAGATTTTTGGCGAGATAAGCGAAGACAAAAAATCCACTGAAGGTTGTCAAAAGACCCAGCACCCGGTGAATGAGCGCAAGACTCCCCGCGAGTGGAATCTCGGCTTGCTTTTGCCAGCACTCGAGGAATTCCATCGTCGATTCACAGCTCGCAAGGAGCGAAGATTTTCTGAGAATGCCGCCGAGGATGAATTGAAAGAGAAGAAGAAAAAGAAAACTTCCGGTAACGTCTTTTAATTTCGGATCCCACTTCTCTTTAAGTGTTTCATCAAATTTCAGTTCATGCGTTCCTTCGAGCGATGCGAGGAAAAGCAAAGAAAAAATCAAATGGAGAATCGTGGTGACGGTGGGAAGCTTATAAAGAAAAGTCGCAAGACCCAGAAGCGACTGCATGAGAACGAGAAAGAGCGGAAGATATGCGCGTGGCCCGTAAGATTTTCTTTTCCACGCCCATACTGCACTTCCGATGAGAACGAGGCCCGCTAAAAACCGGTGAAGAGATTCATAGTAAGCAGGAGTCATGTAGAGCGGAAGAAATTCACCAAAGCAGAGTGGCCAGTCCGGACAGACGAGCGCACCTTTCAAGACCTGAAGTTGGGCACCGACCATGAGAAGAACAATCGTTCCCCCATAGAGTACGGCATACAGGATATTCATGCGTACCAGCGGTATAGCATGAAGTAGACAATGACTCCAGTGACGGAAACGTACATCCAGACCGGGAACGTGAGGCGGGCAATTTTTTTATGCTTCTCCCACTCCTGTTTGTAAGCGTGCCAGAAAGTTTTCAGGATCATCGGCACCATCACCGCGGCGAGGATGATATGAGGAATAAGGATCAGAAGGTAAATCGTCTTGATGATTCCAAGATCGGGAAATTTTTTCGAAGGAACATGAGCGTGATAATAGAGATAACTCGTGAGGAAGGCGGCAGAAACGAACAGTGCCGCAATCATGAGATTGCGATGAAGATCACGCTTATTTTTTTTAATCGCAATGTAACCGGAAAGGAGAAGAACGGCAGCGACGGAATTTAACGAAGCATTGAGACTAGGCAGGTCCTGAACTGTCATGGGCCGCCTTGAGTGCCTTCTGCTTTTTGATCAGGCGATAAATAATTACGTAAGGGAAATAAATCGAGAGAACAAAACCGGCGAGAACAATCGTCGTCATATTGTCTTTCCCGCCTTGCGAGCTCCCTGCACAGTAGGGACACGCAAGAGCGAGAGAAGAACTAAAGATTGTGAGAAGAAAAAAAATCGTCTTCATTAGAGTAAGTAAATGAAGGTGAACACGAGAATCCAGACCAGGTCCACGAAGTGCCAGAAGAGACCGAGGATCTCGAGGCGGTTGTAGTCACCGTTATCGTAGTTTCCTTTCTTGGCGTTGAAGAACTCACAAGTGAGGTAACCCACACCTGTGGCCACGTGAAGACCGTGGAAGCCAGTGACGAGGTAGAACGTCGAACCAAAGAGGCTCGTGCCATGAGCGAAGTAATTGAGCTTGATTCCGTGCTCAACGAGATGCGTGTACTCGTAGGCCTGGATCCCAAGGAAGGTGGCACCACCTGCGATCGTAACGAGGAGCCAGGTGAGCATGCCCTGACGATTGCGGGCCTTACAAGCGTCAATCGCCATAACCATGGAAACCGAAGAACAAATAAGAAGGAAAGTTGCGATACCTGAGAGCTTGATCCCGAGGTAGTCAGAAGGATTCGGCCAATCAAGTTTAGAACGAAGAACCGCGTAAGCGATAAGGAAGCCTGAGAACGACATGGCGTCGGTCACGAGGAAGATCCACATACCGAGCTTGCCCGGAGTCGCGCGGCCGAATTGAGCATCAACTCCGCCGATCAAAGGATTAGAAGAATGGTGGCCGTCATGAGCATGCGCCATTAAAGAACTCCATGAAATGAAAGGACGTTATTTTCCGAAATTGTACCGGAATGGAAATTCTATCGCAAGAAATCGATCAATTTTTGAGCCAACGCTGAATCGCGTTATAGATATTTGGTGTAAAGAGCACGCCTACGTTGTCCTGATTCACACTTCCGCGATGGACACCGACTGCGGCCCAACTGTTTCCGACTTTCACGCGGATGATGGAACCGGATTCGCCCGGAATCGTATCGGCATTGTGAACAATTCGATTTGAGGAAATGACTGCGTCCCGAAGAGTGCCCTTACATTCCCAGAGAGTGCCGTAAGGCTTGTCGCCCGGATAGCCCGTGACATAGAGCTGGCGTTTTTCCACAGAGGCTTCCGAGGTGATTTTATGAACGATCACCTGGGGAAGTTTCACGGGTGTAGTGAGATGGAGAACGGCCACGTCATAGGCCATGTCACCAGTTTCGGTCCACGCCTTGAGAGTATCTACCCGACGGACTTTATAGGTCCCGAAAGGAGCGCCACTTTTGGCATCAAGGAGACCCGGAACGAAAGTAAAGGAAGTCACTGGCATGAGCTTCATCGGAATTTTTTCGTGATCTTCCACCACACAATGGCCGTTGGTGATGACTGCAGTCGGAGAAATGAGAGTCGCAGTACAAATGCCTTTTCCATTCATGGTCTGGAGAAGCCCTACTGCCTGGTAAAACTGGTCGGTGTAGGCCTTCACCTGATAGCGGTTATCGGCACCGATAATCGCCTTTTCGTATTGGGCGAAGGACATCAGCGGGAGAAGAAGGAGAAGGAGTTTTAACATGGCGGCAACATAGTAAAGAATGGCGAAAGATTGAAGTATGGGAGAAAAGATTATAGGGGGAATTTCCCCTCCTCTCTATGGAATTTCAGATTGTTATCTTGTAGGAGGCGAAAGTTTATGAGATATCCCGCCTTATAAAAGGACAAGGTATGACTCAGAAAACGATGATTCTTGGTAAGGATGCTCCTCTTGAGGAAACCATCACGAGACTCAAAAAACTCCTTCTTGATTGGGGCTTTGATGTGGAAGAGGCCTCGTGGCTCAATCCCGTTCCCAACGTCTGGTCGGTGCATATCCGCGATCGTTACTGTCCTTATCTATTTACCAACGGCAAAGGGGTGACCAAAGATGCGGCCCTGGCGAGTGCGCTGGGTGAATTTTTTGAGCGCCTGAACTGCAATTATTTTTTCGCCGATTTTTTTCTCGGGCAAACTGTCGCCGAATCTGAGTTCGTTCACTATCCGCAGGAAAAATGGTTTCCCCTGGATGAGAAGATGCCGGAAGGACTCATGAATGATGAACTCTGGGACTGGTATGATCCGGAGAGAGAACTTCGTCCTGAACAACTTGTTGATACGAACTCGGGAAACTTTGAGCGCGGGATTGTGGCACTTCCCTACACACGCGTGCGGGACAATAAAACTTTCTACATTCCGATGAACATCGTGGGGAATCTCTACGTCTCAAACGGCATGAGTGCGGGCAACACCAAAACAGAAGCGCGCGTGCAGGCGCTGTCGGAAATTTTTGAGCGCTCGATTAAAAATAAAATTCTCGCGGAAGGAATTTCCCTTCCCGATATTCCGCAGGAAGTTCTGAATCGCTATCCAAAAGTGGTGGAAGCGATCGCGGAGCTTGAAGCGAACGGTTATCCGATTATCTGTAAGGACGCATCGCTGGGTGGAAAATATCCGGTGATTAATGTCACGCTGATGAATCCGAAGGAAGGAACTGTGTTCGCGTCTTTCGGCGCGCATCCGAAATTTCAGGTGGCACTTGAAAGAACTCTGACTGAGTTGCTACAGGGGCGGCGCCTCGATCAGTTGAACGTGTTCTCTCCCCCATCCTTTGAACTGGAAGACGTGAAAGACCATTTGAATCTAGAAGCGCACTTCATTGACTCCAATGGCCTCATTCACTGGAACTTTTTAAAGAAGACTCCTGATTATAAATTTGCGGACTGGAACTTCGGTCGCGAGACGACTCAGGATGAGTTCAATACTTTGATCGATATTTTCCACAAGATGGAGAAGAACGTTTACATCATGGACTTTGAGCACCTCGGAGTTTACGGCTGCCGCATTCACGTGCCGGATATGTCGGAGATCTATCAGCCGCATGATCTTGCCTGGGACAATAATAATTCGGGTGCGGATATCCGCGCGGAGATCCTCGGCGTGCACGAGCTTTCACAGGATGAGCTCATGAGTCTTCATGATCGCCTTGAGGAAAAAGGCTTCGATGACATGCTTCTTCTTTCTCACGCGATCGGGATTATCCCGGATGCGGGAAGCGTGTGGGCCAATCTCAGGGTGGGAGAATTCAAGGCGATGATTGCTCTGGCGGCGAAGAATTTTGAGCTCGCCAAAGCAGGAACTGAATGGTGCCTGCACTTTGCTCCTTTAACTTCGGAAAGAAGACTTCTCTATCTCTGCCTCGATACTCTCCTTCAGGTCGAAATGGATGATGAGCTCAATGAACATGAGTTCATGCCGAACGTGGAAAGGCTCTACGGGAAAGACATGGTGGAAAAATCTCTGAAGCTCATCGGAGGGTTTGAGAAATTTGACGGGCTTCACGAGACCGATCTCAATCTCGGCGGATTTGAGATGCACCAGAAACTGATGACTTCTTATGAGAAGCTCCAGAGAGCGAAGAGTCTGTGGGCAGAGAAATCTACCTGAGAACGGAGAGGCCTTCCAGCGACTGGTAGCGATCGCTCAGGAACTTGAAGTAAGCGTCCTTGGTGATCCGCGACTGTCGTAAAAGAGTGTGAAGTAGGGCCGGGCGTCTCACGAGAAGAATTCCGAGAAGTTTTTTTCTTTGATCCCAGTTTTCTTTCATCGCTTCTGTATAGCGCTTCATGATCTCTCTGAGCTTTTTAGGTTTGGCGCAATCAAATTTCAGTTCTTCACAACGAATTTTAAGACCATCTTCGATAGTGGCACTGTCAATCGACTCGAAACGTTCAACGTCTTCTTTGGTGACCACCACACCTGCTTCGCCAATCACGGTGCCGTAATTTTTCTTATCAAGTTCAATATCAAAACCCGGGAAGCCTACTGCTTTGGCAGGACCGAAGAAATGCTTTTCAAGTTTTTTTGCATCAGCTTTTTTCATGTCAGTGGTCCACATGAGTAGCATGCTATCGGCATTGTGATAGACAAACATCTGCTGCCACATGGTCGAGACAAGAAGGCCGGAGTTTTTTCTCTGGATCACTTCGAGGAAATAATCCTGCTGATCTTCTTCGACGTGATAAGAGCCGCGGGAATCGGTTGTGCCATAAACCCAGGGAATGCCCCAGTAAACGGAAACATCATTGCCTTCCCATTTGATGGTTTTTTTCTCCGACGGAAGTCCGTCCTGAAGCTTCGTGAGTTTTCCTTTGAGAGCTTGCTTGTAAAGCTCGTGGTGGGCAGGATTAGCGAAGTCGAGTTCAAACTCCGCCTTAAGCTGCTTGCCCTTGAAGTGAGTCCAGGTTCCGTTGAGTGGCTCAAATCCAAGATCGAGAGATTGGCGATTGAGTTTTTCTTCGGCAACAGAAAGCCTGATGCCATCATCTTTTCTTTCGATCGAGACAATGAACTGATTCTGCCACGCCAGAGCGCCGCCTGCGATTCCGACCGGGCCGATACTCACTCCGGCGTAGACCTGGATCCCGCCGTAAGTCTGATAGGATCCTTCATCGCCCGTTGACCATGGGCGGATTTCATCCAGCGAATCCGGCATGGTGACTTTGTCCGAAGTCGGAGTGTCTTTATTCATCTTCAGACGTTTCATGGAAAACCTGGCACCCCGGTAAGGAGCAAGACCGAAGCGGAAAGATTTCTGGACAATGGCCTGGATACCGGTGCCGTAATCGTAGCGCTTTCTTTTGTATTCCATCCATCCGCCGTTTTCAGACGGAGGCATGAGAGAAAATTCTGAAGCGTAAATCGGAAGAGAATATTGAACCACACTGCGGTCAAAACCAACCTGCACTCCCGGAGCAAAAACCAGATTGCGGTCGCCGGTGATGAAATTAATTTTTCCATCGAGATCAATTTTGATCGGAAGACTGAAGGGCTTTGAAATCGTCTTCTGAGTCGGAAGGAAATCCCCGACCTCCGCAAATGCGGTTACAGACACCAGAAGGAATAAACCAGTGAGAAACGTTCTTATCATTCCTGCATCTTCGCAGGTCCCCGGGCGATCATTGAAGTTTTTGAATTAATGTTTCACTGTCAAAGTTTTAGACACCCCTGCAGATTCAGGGTTACGCTTACTTGAACGTGAGTCTCTGGATGGTGTCGGCGATATTTTTTGCGGGTGTCATCTCGCCTTTGATTTCCTTCGTGAACACTCCCGGATGAGCAATCTGATAGAGGTCGCGGGTTGCTGACGGACGGCCTGGACGCTGAACCTTGTAGATCTTCACGTTATAGCTGACTGAATTTGAGGTCAGCTCGATGACTGAGATTTCATAGAGGGAGTTGTTATCACTCTGAAGAATTTCCGAGCGCCCAACTGCCTCTCGATAACCCACGCACATTTTCTTATCTGTATCACCGGCCCCATCCCAGCGACGACACCCACACGAATCAAGCTCTTTCATGACTTCCTTCGCAAGCTCTTCCGAGGCGAATGGCCCCTGGAGTCCCACGTAAGCAAGATGAGTGGTATTTGCGGAAGGCTCACATTTCAAGGCAAGCGTTTCCGACCCGAGATCCTTTGCGATTTTTTTATCGTAGCTGCTGCAGGCAATGATGATCATGAATAGGCCGAGAAATTTCATGGTGCTCTCCTGAATGGCAGAGGGAGAATGGCCCATTCGACAAAGACAGGCATGTCCCGGAGTGTCTTTCTTCAGGACAAAAAAAGGGAAGCCATCCATGCTTCCCTCTTAAAAGACCTCAATGTAGGCGGGATATTCACCGCCGGGATCGGGTCACAGCATATCGTGAAGTTCTTTTTCCGTATGAGGTTGGTGAAATGGATTTGGCCCTGCGTGAGAGTCGCCTTCATCATTTGAAAGAATGTAGCGATTGAATTCATCATCAAAGTTCAGACCTGAGAAGAACTCAAGATTGTTCTTGAAGTGCTGAGTAGTCCAGATCGTGTGTTTGTAGGCCGCAAAATATCCACGAAGGAAGGCCTTGAGTCCACCCATGTCCTGCAGGCGATAATCAAGATAGGCCATGAACGCGCGGCCGAGTTCGTAGCAGCGGTCATCCGTGTTTCTCTTATACGGCGAGTGATTGCCGAGGTTCGAGTGATCGAAGCTCACCGAAGGAAGGCGCTGGTAACCGTAGTCTCTCCACGAAGCAATCGCCTCATCAATCCAACCATCATCGCCTCTCCCTGGCATAACCCCTTTGGCGAAATACGAGTGAAGCATTTCGTGATCAAGAGCGCCGAGTGAAGTCTGCGCAGCACCTGAGTGCTCCATCCCGCCTCCCGGCATTGTCTGATAGGCCACAAGTGAAGGATGCGCCCACGGTCCGTAATCTGCTTCGAGTTCGGCCATGACTTCCTTAGCGTATTTCATGAACTTACTCGTCTTCCAGATATAGTCACTGTAAGTGGTGATGGTGAACTTGCGGCCACTCACGGAAGTGTATTCTTCTTTCAGCACGCGATAAGAGCTCTTCGGCGCCATGTGGAAGTAAAGTGCAGAGACAGTGAAGTATTCCGGATAAACAATCTTCCAGGTAGATGGTGAAGTCTGAGTGATCTCACCGTTCACGAAGAAATCGTAATTGAGCTTGCGCGAGCCTTTGATCTCCACGTTGAAAGTCATCTGGTACTGGTCAAACTCGTAGTTAGAAGGAATGTACTGCTCAAGGAACATGCGATCCTTGAGGTCGCGGATCCAGAAGGCAGCGCGGACTGTTTCCAGGTTCTGCGGAAAGCTCACGTTCCGGGTAATTCTATTTTCCATCTCGAGAACGTGTGTTCCCACCGGAGTTTCAAAATCCACCACGCGCATTTTTGATCCGAAAGGATCTTTTCTCTCCGGAGTTTTCACAGAGACTCCGTCAAGCTTCACTTTCGTCGGCGATGGAATGAGATCAAAGATCGGAAGACCTTTTACCCGGTTGTTGAACACGATTCGGCTCTTCACGGTCGCCATGCTTTCTTCGACATCGAAAGTGATGTTGTATTCAGCTTTCTGAATGTCCACAAAAGTCGCCATGCCGCCTTTGGTTTCAAAGTCAGGTGGAGCAAGGTGGAAATTTGCGAATGCTGAGGTTGAAAGGAGAAGGGCCAGTGGAAGAAGCTTTTTCATTCAGAAACCTTTGCGTTTTTATGTTCGCATGAACGGGTAAGGAGCCAGCGGAAGATGGGCGCCGCTGTTCCGGTGAAAGATTTTTCAGGGTGATACTGGATACCGATCGCGGGACGACTCTGATACTCGATGCCTTCAGCAATCTGACCCTCGTGAGAGAACGCAGTCACTTTGACATCGGGATAGTCCGAAGCGTGTTCCTTGTAGTAAGGCACGCGCAGTCCCTGGTGATGCATTTTGAATCCGCGGAATGAATCGTTCACGTAGATTGAATCCAGACGCGTATTTTTCTCGAGGTGAACGAGATCAAAAACGTAACGACGGTTACTGAAACCAAGCTCCGTCTTGATGTCGAGGTAAAGCGGAATTCCCTGGGCGACGGACATGATCTGCATGCCCCGACAAATACCCAAGAGCGGGAGCGAGGAATTCGTCTGGTCTTCGAGGTAATTTTTGATGAACTCGAGTTCGTAAGGATCGCGAACCGCGCTCTCTTCATTCAAGTGAGCGAGCGAGCGGTTTTTCTGGAGATAGGAGTGAAGTTCCGGAGTAACTTTGTCGGAGTAATAATCTGGATTGATGTCAGCTCCACCCGGAATCAGAACCGCATCCACTTTTTTTATCGCTTCTTTCAGAGGGCCGAGCTTTCCAAGTTCCACGACATCGATGTCGTATCCAAGAGCGCGCGCCGAGAGCTTGAGACGAACACTGTACGCCAGAGGACACTTATAGGTGCAAGCAACCACGAGTCTGGTTTTCGGTGGGAGTTTGCAGGCCCAGGCGGGGAATGAGACAGCGAAAATTAGAATAAAAATTATTCTCATACTTCCATTTTAAGAGACTCATTCCTGCCCTCAAGAACACTCCGGGTCAGGCAAAATGTATCTCTCATTAAAAAAACTTACTCTTTTATTGTAATTCCCATTGGGAAAATTAAACTCCGACATTTTCTTACCGATGGGCCAATATGGAAGCGAAAGAACTGCGGGATTTCTCCCTGCGATTGAAAGACATAGCAAAAGACTTGAGCTTTCTCGGTCACCCGCGATTCCCCTTAAAATCTCTTTACCAACTTTTCCCTCAACACAAACGGTTTATCGATGAACTGGAAGATGTGAGTGTTCCCTTTCCGGTGGACGTTAACGGGAAGAGAAAAACCATGGAAAAGTTCATGGAAGATCTCGCGCGAAGCGATCTTTCCTTGCTCATCAAACGCATTTTCACCCAACGGGTTCAGGACTACTCCACTCTCCTCTCCATGATGGAAAACTTTGATACGCCTTTTTTCTACGAGTGCTCGGTGAAGCTCTATGGATCGAGCCACCAGATGGCGAAGAACAATGCGTTTTTGTATTTCCTGGAACAGATGCCGTCGTTCACTGAACCTGATCTTGGGGTGAAAGGCTTTGAAGCGTCTGCGGCGATGGATTTTCTCAGAGGGAAACTCAACGAAGTTTTTGATCCGGGTTCCTTTGAAGTGAAGCCAAGTTCTTCTCTTTTGTCTGACTCTTCTTCCGGTCGCCGCTCGCTGAAACTGAATCCCCACAAGCATTATTCGCACAAGCAACTCGAACTTTTTCTCGTGCACGAAGGTTGGGTTCATCTCGGAACTTCACTCAATGGGGCCGCTCAGAATGAGCATTTGTGGCTCAGCACGTGGGCGCCGCGAACAACCTATCTTCAGGAAGGGCTAGCACTTCTTACTGAAGTCATCACCGGGTGTCTCACGCCCGAGCGCTGGAACAAAGTTGTCCTGAGGCATCTCGCCACTTCCATGGCAGAACGAGGCTCACCGATTACTGATGTGTATGCTTATCTTCGTCATCATGAGATGGAAGAGCTTGATGCGTTTAAGCTTGCACTCCGGGTTTTCAGAGGTGTTCCGCTCGACGGAGGCATGGCCTTCACCAAGGAACTTCTTTATCTTCACGGAATGATCGAACTTCTTTATCACCTGCATTTTTTCAAGGCCGATCTGCGATCGTTGTGGTCCGGAAAAATGTCTTTTGAAGAGCATCTGATTCTTCTCGATAACAAGTCCGAACTCCGTCCTTCTACTAAGTATTTTCCACCGGGTCTTGAATCACCTGAAGTGCAGGAACGCCTTAAGAAACTTAAAGAACTTTCTTTCAGCTTATTTCATAAGGGTTTTCTGTAAAAATTTAGGTTGCGATTTTTGATTTGCGATAAAATTGGAGCATGGAAACTCAAGTCGTCATCGTAAATAAAAAGGCCTATTTTGCAGGCGCTCTTCTCATGGCCCTCGGTACATTTTTTGTCGGAAGCGCTTTCAGAAACGTTGATTCCTTTTCCTATGAAGCTTACCGGATGCTGAATTGTTATTCCTTGTTCGGAGGCCTTGCCTGCCTGTCACTTGGCATGTTTCTTTTTTACGGCTCAAAATCCGTTCAGAAAAAATGATTATTTGTTCCTCAGGTGAGTGGTGACTTGTCTGAAATAAGGAATGATTTCTTCCTGCACATCCCGATCGATTTTCACCTCGTCCATCGCCTTGATCATGCAGTACAACCACTGAGTTGCTTCTTTCTCGCCGATCTGAAAAGGAAAGTGTCTCATGCGTAAGCGCGGGTGCCCGATTTTTTCATGATAAAGGGGTGGCCCGCCCGTGATCCCGGAAAGAAACATGATGAGCTTCTCTCCTGAGTGAGCAATGTCCTTTCCCGCGTGTGTGGCAAAGCACTCTTTCGCCATCGGATCGGTACTCATGATGTGATAGAAAGTGCGGACAAGCTCAGTGAGCTTTTCTTCTCCTCCGATCCGTTCATAAAGTGAAGGCCCGACGTTATTCATCAACTACTCTGGAATTGTGGTAAATACTGAAACTGATTATAATCAAATCACCAATCTCCCAAAAAGGAATCCCATGAAATTTCTGTCACTCCTTCTTCTTTCGTTTTTCCTCACCGTAAGCTGTGCGCACAAGAAAGATTGTTGCTCAAAAGATCACTGCGAGAAAAAAGAGGCCAAGTCTTGCTGTAAAGACGACCACTGCAAGAAGGATGATAAGTCTTGCTGTAAGAAAGAAATGTCTGACTGCAAAGACGGTCACTGTAAAAAAGATGATAAGTCTTGCTGTAAAAAAGAGGCCGGTGATTGCAAAGACGGTCACTGCAAGAAAGAAGACATGAAAACTGAGAAGAAAGCAGAAACAACACCTGCTCCTGCTAAAAAGCCATAAGCCTTCATGAAAGCACTTATTCTCTTGTTGGGAATTGTCCCTGCGCTCGCCTTTGCCAATGATTGCGCAAAGGACGCGCAGAGGCTTTGCGGAGGAATTGATCCAGGAAAAAACCAGATCTATAAGTGTCTCTCCGATTACGAAGACCAGCTCACTTCTGCCTGTAAGCAGGAGATGTCGAAGTTTCGCCAGAAGACTCTGGCAAAAAATCCGTGCTTCGCTGATCTGGCAGACTTCTGCGCCGACGTAAAACCGGAGAAGGCAGAATACTGTCTCCTGAAAAACGAGAACCGTCTCTCTCCGACTTGCGCTAAGGATTTCGCGACGAAAAAACGCACACTCCTTGTGAAAAATGAGTGTGCGATGGACATCGTGAATACTTGCTACAAGGAAGTTCCGGGAAATGACGGGTCGATCAACAAGTGCCTTATTCAAAACAAGACGAAGCTTTCCAAATTTTGCCAGACCAATGTGACGAACATGGTAGCGAAGATGAAGAAAGAGAATCCATGCTTTGATGATCAGGAAAAATTCTGCGCGGGGAAAACTCATTTCGTAGATATTCACGAGTGCCTGGAAAAGAAACTTTCGACCCTTGCGCCTGGCTGTAAAACAGTTGTGATGGCCGAGCAGGAAAAAATCAAGGCCAATCCTTGTTACAAAGATCTTAAGAGGCATTGCCTTCCCGGGCTTTCACCGAATGCCCAGGTCCGCTGCCTCACCGTCAATGACCAGAATCTCACCTCCGCTTGCCGCCAGCATCGCGCAGTGATGGAAGACAAGGTGAAGAAGATGGTCTCTGCCTGCGAGAATGACCGCGTCCGCCTTTGTCCGAAGGCCCCGCTGAAGGACGGACTTGTCCTGAAGTGCCTCAAGGAAAAGAAGGCACAGGTCTCCGCCGGATGCAAAAGTTTCATTTAAATTAAAAAAGAAAGGCCACCATTCGGTGGCCTTCTTCATTTTGTGTGTTGGAACTATCTTAGAGGAAGAGATCAGAGATGATTGCAGACATCTTCTCAGGAGAAACTTCGTTCTTAGCAGCTGCTTTTGCAAGAACAGCGTTGTAAGCAGAAGCATCGCCCTTCATAACACCCTCGTAAGCTTTTTCTACTGCTTTCATATCAGCACCTACGATTTCAGAAGCGTAAGCGTTGGTGTCTTCAGCAGTAAGCGCTCTTGAAGTAGAGTACTTACGGAAGTGGTTAGCAGCTTTTGCAACTTTCAGAGAACGTTCAGCTGAAAGACCGAAGCGACCCTGAACTTGTTTTGCCATCTCAACTACAAGGTACTGTTCAACTGCAGCAGCACGCTTCAAAGTATCGTGGTTAGTAACAGAAGTTTCAGAGAAGATGAGTTTCCCGTTAGCAACGAGGCCACGTGGAGACTTCTTCGGAGCTTTGATCTTCGAGTAATCAAACATATCGTTGTGAACCATAGAAAGAAGGTTCGCATAGCCTTTCAGCTGCTTTGTAGGGCCAACTGAGAGAGCAGCATAACCGTCATCGTATCCAACGTCGTATCCGTCATCGAATCCGTCGTCATATCCGAGATCGTATCCATCGAGTGAACCGTCATCGTAGCCGTCATTGTAACCATTGTTGTACGCGACAGTAGTATCAACACTTGAAGCGCCGTCATCGTAACCATCGTCGTAACCACGATCGTATCCGTCGGCATCACCATCGTCGTAACCATTATTGTAACCGGCAGTGTAGCCCGCATTGTAATCAGCGGTCTTGAAGTAGGCCTCAGCGCGAGCGTAACCAGCTTCATCACCATCGGCGTAACCATCATCATAACCTTCGTCATACCCTTGAGCGCGTCCGGCAGTGAAGCCTTCCGCCTTACCAGCGTCGAAGCCCTCTTGATAGCGGTCAGAAACCTGTCCGCCGCCGCCGCCTGAGTTACAAGCAGTCGTCAGTGCGAGGAATGAGAGAGTCGCAAGCACGGCGAGATTTTTAGGGAGTTTCATTTCTTCTTCCTTTTCCAATATCTCAAGGACGCGCCTTGAGTGTTAATAAATCGAGTTGGTATTAACACCGAGAGTCGCGTCCTGCTTTTCCGTGTGTAAAGATTACTGAGCAATTTGCTTGCCATGTTTTTGGAATCGGATTGGCACCGAACTGAGTGGAGAAAATGAAAAAGCGGGGCCACGGTGACACCGGCCCGAGACAAATCATCACCATGGAAAGTTTTAACGAAGCGGGAACGTTCTGACTTCGGTCGTATCACCTTCCAGACATACAAAAGTGAGTTCGTGAGACTGAGTGGCCGGCGAATAAACAGGATTCATCGCCTTGCAATTGGCAGGAACCAGGATCGAGTTGCGGATGCTCGAAACAATTTCACCGTCTTGCTCTTCAATGAGACTGATGCGATTTCCAGTCATGGAAGTGGCATCGACATAAAGGGCCGCATTCTGCTCGCCATTTCTGTTGAAGATCACAGGATAATAAAGTTCGGTTAACAATTTCTGAGAAAGGAAACTGTAACGAAGCTTCGGACGACGGCCGATTTTCTGCGCCGATGATCCGTTGGTTGTCACACTGATAAGTTCTTCGCGGGTCTGCACAATCGTCGTGCGTTTCGTTCCGTTCTCAAATGCGGCCACTTCACCGATGATGAGATCCGTCTCGCTTGGATTACGGAAAATCAGTTCTGCGTCCTGAGATTTTTCTTTGGTCGTAATAATTTTAGAGCGCTCACGATCATAGATGTTGAGATAAACATCTCCATTCATGACAAGTCCGTCTGAGGAAACTTTGAGAAGAGGATTCATGCCATCGGTCTGGAGAACCAGTTGCGGAATTTTTGGCCCATGCACATTTTGTGAAGGCGAAAGCGAATAGACGAAGAGCTGTCTCATGGTTCCGAGTCCGACGCTGACGAGAGCACGGACCTCACCTCTTCTCACGTCATCACCCGTGCGTGCGAGAATGTCATCAACTTCCACTGTCTCGTACCACTTGGCCCTGAGTTCGGTCTTGAGTTTTTCTTCCCAGACTTTGGTCGTGAGTGCGCGAATACGGAACGAATCTGTTTGTGGTTCAAGATAATAGACGCGGACTTTTTTTCCATTGTCCTGGCGATCCCAGCTCGAAAGCTCCTGATCGATTTTCGGAAGCTGTCCGGTGGTGATGAAAGAAGGGACCATCATCTTCCCAAGTTTCGGGTGCTGATAGGCCACGAGTGAAACCGGAACCGGAGACTGATCTTTCAGAAGATTCAGGAAAGCGTCGACGATGACGGAGAGATCCACTTTCACATGCTGAAACTCAGGCCACACCGGAGTGAGATCTTTATTGTAGAATGAGTAAACAACCTTGATCTTGTCACCGTCACGCATGAGAGTGTGGATAAGATAGTCTTCTTTGCCGTCAAAGTTCAGGTCTCCGCGCTTCAGGTTCACGAGATAGATCGCATTGTCCATCACCAGCGGCGCACGCTGGATAAATTCGGAACCAGCTCTCTCAAAGAAAGTGAGTTCGAGCTTCGTGACCTTGTCATCTTCGCGGATCATGCGTTTGACGAAGAACTCATGCGAAGGAGAATTAGTGAAAGTCTCAACGGTCGTGAGAGTTGTCACGACGTCGCCGTTTCTCATCGCCGCGAGTGGAATCGGTTTATCGAGGAACTTGAAAGATATTTTTGAGGCCTCTGGTGCGCTTCTGACGTCGCGAACAACCGGAAGCTCAAACACATATGAATCTGTGTCATTCAATGTGAGCTTCAGTTTCACGAAGCTTTCGCCGTCAAAGTTGTCGACCTTAATGTCGTAAGAAAGAATTTTTGTTTCACCGGATTTGAGGGAGTCCAGCTCGCTCTCTGAGTTCACAACGGAGATGGAAGAAGAAAGACTTTCGAGTTTGATTTTTACTGAGTCAGAGTCAGTGCCGAAGTTTTTCAGAGGGAAATTGAACTTCCCTACCGAAGCACCTGGTGCCACCACGATCTGCTTAGGGTCTTTGGAGATTTGCTTTTTAAACACCGGACGGATGACTGGCGTTGTAACCGCTGTCCCCAGGGCCTCCCAGCTGACCGCGCCACCGAGGATGTATTTTTTTTCTTCATTCACGGATTTTGTAGAATAAAGGCGGGCCATGATTTCCTGGGAAGTAATTCCCGGCTCACGTGCCTTGAGCGTGGCGACGAGTGCAGCAACAACCGGTGAGGCCTGGGAAGTTCCGCTTCTCACTTCAAATCCATTCACGGAGAAGAAGTCCGGTTCAAAAGTTGTCGGATGAAGTGAGAGAATCCCTTCTCCCGGAGCGACGACGTCGACGTGACCACCGTAATTGGAGAAGCCTGCAAAAGATCCATCAAGAGTTGAGGCCGCTACACAAATCACGCCTTCATAGGCGCAAGGGAAAAGCGGTTCGGAAGAATTATTGTTACCGGCAGCAGCGACGATGAGAACACCTTTCTGGAGTGCGGAGAAAACCGCGCGACGGAGATTTTCGGACTCAAGTGACTTGGGCCACCCGAGAGACATGTTGATGACATCAGCGCCATTGTCAGCTGCGAACTTGATTCCCGCCGCAAAAACTTCTGAGCCAGGAATAGAATTGTTAGAGGCCGATGAACCCATAACCTTCACTGGCATGATACGGATGTTAGGATTAATTCCTGCGATACCATAATCATTGATTTGGGCCGCGATGATACCTGAGACGTGAGAGCCGTGGCCGTCAGTGTCTTGTGGAATTTTTGCGTCCTCACTGTCCTGCGCGACGGTGAAGTTCCTTCCCATGAGTTCGCCTTTCTCATTTCTAAAAAGTGCATCCTTGATATCAGGATGATCGAGATCCACACCGGTATCAAGAACTGCAACAACTGCGCGCTTGTCACCGAGTTTGTCTTTAAAACTTTTCCAGGCGATGTCTTTGCCGGCGAGACCTTTCAAAGGAATGTTGTGAATGTCGTCACTTTCCCTGAGATACGTCTGGCCCTGGTTAAAGAGCGCCCACTGATATGGGAAGAGTTCGTCGGAGACAACTGCTTCCGAGCGCTCGGCAGGGAGGAGATTCGCGAACGCGCTCGAGGAAAGAAGCAGTGAGAGAAGGATAAGTGTTTTCATCAGATCAACCTCGACATCATCCAGTAGAGGAAGAATTCCCCTTCCAGCATGTTGGTATCTTTCTGAAGTTCAACCAGTGGCCCGAGGATGTCCTGCGAACCGTATTCACCATAAGAATTTGAGACGAGGTTCTTATCGCCGTCTTCGTCGCCTTCGCGGAAGCCGTCAATCTTCGAGTAAACGTAGAGGTTTTCTTTCCCACCCATGAGCTGAGTGAGACCCTCGAGAGTGAGATTGTTTTCCGAGTGCGAGAAGGCCTTGAGAAGGTACTTCGAGGCTTTGTCTTCCTTTCCTTCTTTTTCGTATTTACGGAAACGGGTCATGAAGCGAACCATCTTGTTTCCGCCGGAATCCTCGTCATTCATCTCGCGCGGATTGACGGTGAGGTCAGTCTGGTTGCGATTTTTTCTGAAGATCTCTTTGATCTGATCATCAGTGAGCGAGATGAGATTATCAATTCCCGCTTTATAGAAGAGGACGTTGAGAGAAATGTTATAGAGGAAGATCCGTCTTGTATCGTTCAATACCGGAGCGTTGAAGAAATCGTAACGATAGCGCGTGCGAAGTTCTTCGAGGAGTTTTTCTGCGTCTTTCCGTTTGATGCTCCAGCCATTGAAGATCCGGGAGAGGCGAACGAATGGCTCAAGGCGCTTGCCACTGCCGTTCACTTCCTGATCGAGAGTCAAAAATTTCGTGCGGGCAGAACCTTTGTAGCTATAGCCCGGGTTACTGCCGGTGCTGTCGGAGAGCCCTGCTTTTTTATTAAACAGGAGCTCCACCCAGTGTGAGACGGTGGCGTTCACATAAGCCTGATAGTTTTTCCCGCGGGAAGAGCCGTGATAGAAGCGCTTGAAGTAGCGGTGATCCCCGTGCGGGTTTTCAATATCAATGTTTGAGCTGGCATCATCCCAGTTCCACTGGAAGAAGAAGAGCCCGACGTTCGGAGTTTTTTCTTTATAATCCGTGTGAACGATGAATGGTTTAGTTTCTTCTTTCTCCTCAAGGTCACGCGTAGATGAAGAAACAATCGCACGACGGAGAAGAGACATGTTGTCGATGACTTTTTCGTTTTTCGGATCCAGTGAGAGTTTGAAGAATTTCACGCGACCCGCGCCCTTGCCTGCTTTGAAGGTGGCCTTGAGGACCGGGATGTAGGAATCAAGATCAAAGGAAACGCCGAAGGTTCCTTCTGAACCAAGATCGCGATAAATGTGGAATTCGTTTTCTGTGCGACGGTGAACGTGGAAGCGCGAAACCACCTGGAAACCCGGGAGGAGCGAAAGAGTGCCTTTCACAATATCACCCTGGCCCGCCATGACCTTGAGGCCCGCGCCGGTAACGATGGAGTCCGTCACGAGAAGTGACTCTCCGACTTCCATATTATCTTTGAACGGCTTCATCGCCTCTTCAATTGCTTTTTGTCTGGAATCATCAGTGGCATTCGGATCCAGCGCCAGATCAGCTGCCTTCTGAAGTTGTTTTCCGTACTCGCGTTTCACGAGTGGGATCATGATGTTGTGGTACGGATACTTGAGTGCTTTCTGAATGGATGTCACCGGACGAAGATGCGCGTAGGTTCTCACGATTGAGGCCTCCGCAGAAGCGGCTGCCTTAAATGGAGTCGGAAGTCCGGCGGCACCGACGAACATTCCTCCCGAGAGAGAGATGCCGATCGTGTCCACAAGCTGAACGAGATTATCTGTACCGAGATATGTACCCGTCACAATGTTCCGGGACATGATAATTTGTCCGCGATAAGTCGGATACGCCCAGGTCTTCAGAGGAATCGAAACCGGAGTCTGCGTCTCCTGGGATTTCGTGACCGCGTCCTGGAGAATTTTTTTGAATTCTTCTTCGTTCTTGGTCTGAATGTCAGTAGAGAGATACGGAATGTTCTGGTTGAGCTGCGAAACAAGAACATCGAGACCAAGGCCGATGAGTTTTGATTTCAGGAACGACTTCATCTCGGAATCTGCGAGCGGAGAATCCGGATCACCGTAGGCAAAGCGCGCGCCGTAACCCGGCCACTGCTGTTGAGTGAGTTTTCCGTGAACGAGCTCAACGCCATTGGAGATATCAGCGTCGACTTTGATCTCTTCGTGATCAATCTTGAAGAGCTTCATCGCCGAGTTCCGGCGCGAAATAAGTTTTTCGGTGAGAATCATCTGCACCGGTTTCGGCGTATGGGAACTTGCAACGATTTCTTTCCAGTCATCGCGCGTGAGCTTTTCAATCCGGCGGGTGATCCAGCGGGCATCGTCCCAGGTACATTGGAAGTCATCGAGGTTATCGTGGTAGAGCGCCACCTGATTATTGTTGATTGTCCCGACATTCCAGCGAAGAAGGTTCACACTCTCCACGAGGTTCACGATCGAAAGCGGAACCGCGAGCGATGATAAAAGACGACGACCCTGGATCATATCCTGAGTCACACCCACTGCGAGGTTATAGATCGGGTGATTCGAATCCATCACCAGCAGATCCTGCATAATGATCTTATTGTCTTCGAGCTCTTCCACCACCCAATATTCAGGTGCGAGCATAACGACGTTCTTGAAGTAATTGATGAATGACTCTTTATGAATCGAATTCTTGAACTTCAAAGTGAGGCGCGGAAGATATTTGATGTCGGGAATCTGATAGCCGATCTTTCTCAGGAGAGATTTGGCGAGAAGGAACGAATGAACGGTCTTCCCTACCATCACAGTATAAATCTTTCCGTCGCCGGACTTATTCTGCACGTTGAAGCGGAAAAGTCCCGAAGGCGTAATCACCGGTGAGTGATAGACAACTTCGTCCATGTCCTCCAGAGGATTTTTATCCTCCGGAAGTTTTCCGGGCATGATATTTTTCCAGAGATCAGAATTCTCTACTGGATTCAATGTCGAGATATCAAAGCGGCCGTGAGAATCTTCGCGGAGCTTATTCACTTCATCCGGCAGAAGAAGATTGCCCTTGTACATGAGATCCACTGCCGGGTCATTCATGTACTTGGTGGGAATGCCCGCAGTAAAGTTCTGCTGGGCCAGGAGAACTCCCGACCACAACATCACAAATACGAGCATTAACTGCTTCATAATTTCCTTTTAAAGACACTTCGTCCCCGTCAGGTATGAAAATCCGGTGCCAAAATCATGACTCCGGAGGCGCGCGCAAGTCATCACAATAAGGGAGTACGAAGATTTGACGGTGTAAAAAATTTTGACGGCCCCCCGGCAAACTCTCACATCAGGTCGAAGATCTGGAACACAATTTTCAGGCCGATAAAATGAGCACCGAAGAGCTGAAAAATGGATTTTTTTCAAGGAGGCCAGATGAAGGTCAAACTCTCTATTATCGCCGTAAGCTTACTTCTCACAACCGCTTGCAATCCCCAGAAGCAATTTATGAAGGTTGTTCAGGACCTGGGTTACATCGCATACAGCACACCACTTGATTCTGTCGGAACCGGCACAATTGTAAAAGGAAAGCCGAAGGATCTGATCGTCTACACGAAACCCGAAAGATGTCTCCCCGATATTCTTGCGGATGGTACTCACACCAAGCTTCGCTATCAGGCGGAAACTGAACTTCCGCAAACGGTGAAACAAGTGAAAGTGGATTTCACCGCAGAACTCAGTTTCTTCGGAAAAAACGGTAACCCTCTTTTCACCGTGAATCCTTCTGCCAATTATGTGAGAACCGTCGAGGCGAAATTTTCTGACGCAAAAGTTGAGATGATGGATGAAGTGGTCTTCTGGCATCTCTATGAAAATCGCATGCCGGAAGAATGTAAGGCGGCACTCCTCAGAAATCCTGTGATGTGGAAAGCGCTCAAAGTGGGAAAAATGGAATTCACTTTCAAGAACGACGCTGGTGTCGCGATCCAGCTTTCTGCACCGATGATCAAAGACATTGTGAAAATCGATGCTGGTGTCAGCTGGGCAATCAGCAACAAAACAACTTTGACCATTACGACTCCGAAGTACATTGGTTTCCTCGCCGCTCAGGTGACCGAAGAAGGTGTTCGCACGAGATCGGTGAATCGTTTCTCCAATCACACGAATCTCTTCGGGAACTTTGCCTGGTACGATGTGAAGAGTCTTAATAAGGGTCCGCTTAAAGAAAATAATCTCGTTCCGATGCATTGAACTGACTTTGTCTTTCAGAGGGCCGCCCCTATGGCTCTCTGACTGGACATAAATCCGGCACGCTCTTACAATTTTCCTATACATTCATCAGAGGAAATCATCTTGAAGAACCACTACAAACTTCTTGTAGGTCTCATCGTTGGCATCGTTGCCGGGACCATCTGTCACAGCTACCAGAACATTGAAGTTCTTGAGCACATCAACACCTATGTGATGTGGCCGATCGGACAGATCTTCCTGCGCCTGCTCTTCATGATTGTGGTGCCGATGGTTTTCTCTGCACTCGTTCTTGGTGTATACGATCTCGCCCGCCATCAGGGCATCGGGAAAGTTGCTTCAAAGACTCTCATGTATACGGTGATTGCTTCGACCGCCTCGGTTCTTATCGGCATTGGTCTCGTGAATATCTTCCAGCCGGGAAAAGGTTTCCAGGTCGATACATCAGTATTTGAAGCGGCGAAGACGAACATCTCCTCTATCGCCGAGAATGCAAAGAACTCGAAGAACGCTGCGGAAGCGATCGTCTCAATCATCCCGAAGAACCCGCTGGAAGCGGCAGTGAAGGCCCTTGAAGGCGAAATGCTTTCCCTTATGTTCTGTGCGCTCTTCTTTGGTTTTGCTTT
>JBJMLZ010000261.1:0-3390 GCA_045805035.1 Bacteriovoracaceae bacterium | reverse complement strand
ACCTTCCTTGATTGAACGCAGATAAAAAGGGTCGAGCACAAGCTTGGTTTCGATGATGTCTTCCGTCTGGCCCTGCATGAAGCTTTCCACTTCCTGAGTAAAGCAAACGTAATCGCGAGGACGACACTTATCACCGTTACTGACTTTCTTTCTGAACTCGTAAAGCAGCGCCTTCCTTTCTTTCACTTCGCGCGCAATCCGGGCGACTTCGGATTCCGCCGCCATTACAGGCACCACAAAAAGGAGGATCAATAAAAACTGCATGCCTCCATTTTGCCATGGAATATCCTCACTTTTAAAGGAAAGGCACTTTCCACCCCGAAAATTAGTATTGGCCAATCAGTCACTTAGCCCTCGATTTGGGAAATTCCGACCCCCGCCCCTAAACTCTCCTGATGACCAACGACGAATTTGAAAGACTGGCCATCGATCTTCTTGAAGCGACGATGAATATCGCCTCTGTTCATAAGATCGATGAGAAAAGACTCCTCAAAGAATTGCAAAGCGAGTCGCCGGATTACTCTGATCCTGCTGCCTGCATCGCTGCCGCATTCTCACAGGGAATTCAAACCGCTTTCGAAGCGTGGTCGGTCCTGCACAAAGGTCCCATTAAAAATAAAGTCGGTAACATTACTATCCTGGGAGGAGGATGTAGTTTTGAATTGCCCGCGCTTCTGCATTTTTTGAAAGACCAGAATAGAGAGATCTCAGTGAAGGTGATCAATCCGGTCGCCCGCTGGCAGATCTTCCAGCCGATGCACGTGAGAATGGCAGAGAAGATGGGAATCCGTCTTCAATTGTCCTACGCTCCCGTCATCGATATTCTGGAGCAAATTGATTCGTACAAGACTGATCTCCTCGTGACATTTAACAGTTTGAGCGAGCTTTCCTTTGGTGAGCGTAAGGCCCTTCGGACCGCGTACGCGACCTGTAACCGTCACCTGATCTGGCACTCGAGCCTCTCCGTCATGCAAGATGTCTTCTCGGCAACGTATGTTCCTATGAGGAATGAAATGAAGTTTGAATCCGAAGCGGAACTGTCGGCGATCCTCGCCCACCGCTATCCGAAACTGGCGAAGATGAATCTCTTTGCTAATATCGGGAAGAAAGGTTTCTATCTCATGCATAACCTCTCGCAAGTGAAGACGGAAAATGCTCTCAATTGGGCCACGAAATTCTGACATTGAAAATCTCCTTCCAAAAGATGGAGTTCTCACTTATCGTCCGGGGGTTTTTCCTCCGGACGAAGCCCACTTGCTCCTCGAAAAACTCATCAGCACCATCGAGTGGTCGCAACCTTCGATCAAGCTCTATGGAAAATCGTTTCCGATGCCGCGATTATCGGCGTGGTATGGCGATGAAGGCACCACCTACAAATACTCCGGCATTCTGAACATTCCCCTTCCCTGGACCCGTGAACTTCTCCTCATCAAAAAGAAAACCGAGGAAGCGACCGGCACCACTTACAACAGTGTGCTCTTAAATTATTACAGGAGCGGCGCTGATCACATGTCCTGGCACGCCGATGATGAGAAGTCTTTGCGACTCGGGCCGGTGATCGCTTCGATCAGCTTAGGTGAGACGAGAAAATTCTCCGTGAAACACAAGCACGAGAAGCTTCCGACGATCAGTCTTTCGCTGGATTCAGGATCATTAGTTGTGATGAAGGGAAAAATGCAGGACAGTTGGCTTCATCGGATCAATCCCTCAAAGCGAGTGACTGATCCGAGAATTAATCTGACGTTCCGGAATGTTACTTCCGCTTGATGTTCTGGATGATGATCGGATCGGTCGGCACGTCTCTGTAGGCACCCTGATTGTGAGTAGCTGCATTTTCAATCGCGCGTACGACATCCATTCCACCCGTGACCTTACCAAAAACTGCATACTGCCCATCGAGGCGAACGTTATCAGCAGTGTTGATGTAGAACTGTGACGTAGCAGAGTTCCACTCATTCGTGCGGGCCATGCCCAATGTGCCAGTGACGTTCGAGAGACCGTTCTTCGCTTCATTGATGATCGGATCGTGCGTCGGTTTTTCCGAGAGATCAGTGAAAAGTCCACCCGTCTGAATCACAAAGCCCTTCACCACGCGATGGAAGATGAGTCCGTCGTAAAAACATTCATCCACATAACGAAGGAAGTTCGCAGTCGAAACCGGCGCCTTCACATCATCGAGTGCGATGTTGATCGTGCCTTTGTTGGTCACCATCGTGAGCTCAACTGTGGCAAATGCGTTTGAAGTGAGAAGAGCGAAGAGAAGAATGAATTTCATAATGACTCCAAAAAAAAAGGGGCCCTAAGGCCCCTTCATTATCAAATCTTAGTTCTGAGTAGTCACTTTCATCTTAGCAGATTCTACTGTGTAAACCTTGCCTGCTGCAGGGTAGTAGCCTCTGAAGAAGAAATTGTATGTGCCGTTAGGCAGAACGTTTGTGCGGAAACCGAGCTTCATGTTCTTGAGAACAACGTCAGTTGTACGCTTAGTGATCTGCTTGCCGCTCATGTCTGTCACGATGAAGTCAATTTTCTGCATCATGATCGGGCTCGAAGAAACCTGAACGTTGAATTCAGGACGGCCGGTTACTGGCTTCGTCATATCAACGTCGATTGCCTGGAAAGCGATGCTCATAGTTGGAGCAGTGTTTGTGATCGCGAAGCCGCGAACAACAGACTTACCATTCTTACCAACCGCTACGAGCTCATACTTACCATCAGTAAGGTGAGCAGTGTTGAAGCGAGTTTCAGATTTTGTTGTGTTCACGTGACGTGATTGAAGTGCTTCCACTTCTTTTCCATTCTGCATGAGCTTGATCTGGATGTCGTCAGCGCGAAGTGACTGAGTAGAAACCGCTACGTCACCGGCAACATAGTCGTTCTCTTTCGGAGAAACAACCGAGATTGGGTTTGGAGCATTGTCGATCTGGAAACCGATAGTAGAAGAACCGATACCTGATTTGTCATCCCATGAAACGCGAACGAAACCTTTCTCGCCCCAGTCTTCGCCCCAAGAGTTTCTTACGATCCAGTAGCGTTCAGCATCGTTGTACCCAACGAGAGAAACTGCGTGACCGCCAACAGATTTTGAAGAAGTAGATTTGTAGATACCACCGCCGTAAGCGAGGAAGTCTTCATACACAGTCATCGAAGTGACCAGTGGTCCTTTCTTGAGAGCGTCTTTTACGGCCTGAACAGAGTTTGATCCCCATCCGCCTGAAGGCTTGAATGTGTTTGTTACGTTCTTGTAAGTGCGCTCAGTCTGGTTTGCGCAGAAGTTTGTACAAGAAACATCTTTTCCGTCAGAGCCCATGGTGTAAGGAGCACAAGCATTGTCGAGAACGCCTTTGCTTTTTACAGTTGAAGCACCTGAATCAGTGTACCAGCCCATTT
>JBJMLZ010000260.1:0-14408 GCA_045805035.1 Bacteriovoracaceae bacterium | reverse complement strand
TTATTTCTCATTGTTCTGATCGAGATACCCAGTCTTCTACTGGCCATGGTGCGATTGTTCTTACAATCTCGGAGTGTCTTTAAGATGAGCTGCTTCTCCATCTTCTTTAGAAGACTGTCATCGCTTGGGTTGAGATCCTCGGCGAGAAAATCCTTTTCTTCGGCTATCGTTTTATCGATCACCTTATTAAGAATAGTGTCCCTTGGCGCGGGCTTGAACTGATTGCACCCGATTGCTAGGTCGCGATTTACGTGCGGATTATAAGTCTTAGCTTTGAGTAACCGGCCAGTCTCGATCTCGTCTTCAATGTCTTCCTGGAGGTTCAAGAGAGCCTCTTTCGAGTGGAATTTGTCGAATGGATCAACCTTACGAAGAAGCTTCCGGATCCTGCGGAAGAACAATCTCTGAAGCCTTCTGTCTGCTTGAATGCACTCCAGGGACTGGTTGAAAATCTGCCTGAGGTGATGAGCTTCCTTGGCTTCGAGAAACTTTTCTAATTTCGGATGCGATTGATTGGTCATGCTTATTAAGCGTAAGACCTATTATTGATCGCTGTCTGATTGGATGTCCGTATTGCGAATTACTTTTTTATCGGCGCCAAAAAGTGACGTCAGATCTGACAAAAATTCCGAACTGGATTTATCCTTTAAGTGACTCGGGAATTGGCTCAAGGATGATAACCAATTCCTCAGCGTTGATAGTCGTCTGTGTGCGGCTGCGCGAGTTTCCTCCGAGGGGAGATTCCATGATGGAAAATCCCTTCTTATCTTCTATAATAAAAGCTCATTCACTGGTTCGTATTTTACCCCTCTTCCTCTTTGAGGATTGGGCGCAAGGGCTCCTGGATAACCACAAGATGCAATGTTGTGGAAACCAAGAGCCCTTTGTTTTTGTACCGTCAAAGATTCGTCGTGCGATTAAATGCAATAGAATACATCATTCTGAAACAATCACTATATGAGCGCCTGTTTATTCAGTTTTTCAGGTAGACATGGGGGCAAAAGGGGCGCGAAATAATGAGTCATAAGAACTAAAATCTAAGATTGAGACATAAAAAAAGGGCGGATTTTCCGCCCTTTTGCTTTTCTGTTTTATCCCCTTCCGTCGCCGTCGCCGTAGCCGTAGCCGTCGCCGTAGCCGTCGCCGTCGCCGTCGCCGTAGCCGTAGCCGGAGCCGTAGCCGGAGCCGGAGCCGTAGCCGGAGCCGTCGCCGTAGCCGTCGCCGGATTGAGTGCTGGTTACGCTGACCATACCGGTACCGCCTTGATCGACTCCTGAGCTGCAACAGTTGTGTCCAGAACTTCAATTACGCCGAGGATCTCCTGCTTCTCAACAGCGACCGGAAATTTACAATTCGAAGGATTCTTTGTTCCCTCCATTGCGAGCTGGCTCAGTGACGCAGCCCCGGACCAATACCAGAGACGACGGGCATTCTTCAGCGTTACCTGCGAGGCCACCTTGGAAGCGAGCTCACCAAAGAAGACACCTGCGCTTTGCGTGCGCACGATTACATAGCGAGGGCCGGTAACTTTTTTAGAACTTTTCTTCAAAACTTTTTTTGCCACAAATCCTCCTTCAAGGAATAGTTAGTTGGACTTCTTTGAAATAGTTTAAGAATTCGTATTACTCACTGTCAGATTGGACGTATCAAAAATGGGCTTCAAGGTTTTTTTGATTAATTACAAATTCAAGGAATTATCGAGGCAGATTTTCGTCAATTTTTTGTCACGTTGACGGCCGTTTCAAAAGGCCGGTATCTCTAAAAGCGAGAAAGAGTTTTCAGAACCCTTCACCAAGGAGGTTTTTCTTGAAAGCAATTTTGACGGTCCTGTTTTGATCTGGTTGGGGCTATCCCCTCTGAGTCGAAGCTGCGCAGGCCATGGAGATAAATAGAGTAAAGTGACGAAGGTCCGCCAAGGTTTTGTTAGGAGTACGGATAGGTACCACCCGAAGCAAGCATGGCACAAGATGCTCTAGATTACAGCAGTGGTAGACGCTTTCACGCCCGAAACTTCCTCGAAAGTCATTGAGGAACCGGACAACTTGAGAGCGGCACGAGAAAAAGTAATCCTCCTTTTTTTTCGCTTCAAGGTTTATCCTTGCTTTCAAGATATGAAATGAGCTTTTCATTCTCCTCGATGCTTATAAAAATCGACTCCGCTAGTGATGCTGATAAGTCTTTCGATTCATCGAACTGCTTTTTTAGGCGGTCATTTTTTTCCTGGAGCGCGACATAGAGTCTGCGGAGCTCGTCTTTCTCTAAATTTAAAATCATTGCACTCCTACTTGTTAATTTGCCTACTGATGCCTTTGGTGATGTCCTTGCCTATTTCGTAAATGGCATGAAGGACGGAGCCGGAAATAAAGATGGCAACTCCGGCGGCGACCAGGATGAATCCAGCCTGGAGCAGGTTCCATAACATGAAAGCTCCAGTCGCCGGCTCGTCATAGATCCACTGACGCCAAAAAAGCAGGAATGCGGCGACTGCGATAAGGAGCGTGGTGGCAATTAACCCGACAATGAAATACAAAACATGTTTCATGATCACTCCTCGAATTTTTCAGTTAGAACACAGTCACCGTTAACAGTGATAAGCTCGTGCATTTTGGTTATACGGTATCCATCATTATTATTTTCCCAGATTGGGCCATCGTGTTCGTAGTCAAAAAATTTCCCACCGGCCGAATAACACTCGAGCCTTGCATGCTTCACTGAGTTCACGTTTGTCACCCAAGTGTCCTGGACTTCGTCGATGAGCTTTGCGCAGCCAGTGAAAAGAAAAAGTGCGATAAGAATGATTTTCATTTTGCCTCCTTGGAGATTCAGACCTTCAAGCAAAATATTACGAATCCGCATGACGGCTGTCTGATCGAACGTCACCAAAGCGCATAGAATCCAATATTCTGAAACAAATGAGGCAAAAGCCCGTGGTTACTAAAGAACTTTTGAGTACGTGGGAGCGAAAGGGGGCATCTATAGAGCCCTGTTCAGCGTCAGTTTTTTGTCAGGATTGACGGTCTTCCGGTGCTGTCCTACGTTCGCAACACGAACAAAGGAGTTTTGAATGGAACACACTACGCCGCCAAATGAGGCGGAAATCAAGAAATCATCCGTAGATTTTTATGCTCACTATCTCGTCTATCGCCTTCAATGGAAAACCAATCAAAAAATGGATCTCGGGACTGTGAATGTAGATGAGATTGCGCTCACTACCTTCTGGAATCTTTGTCTCTCGGATCGCGTTTTGACCGAGACTGAATACAAGGCCGTGATGAACGCAGCATACGATTCTCAAGATGCGAGGAAAAAGAAAGAAGAACAACTCGCGATCAACAACTGATTAATTTTTTCTTTTTAGAAGATCTCGCAGGAGCCTTTGGCTTCTCGAGATCCTTCTTTGTCTTCTTCTTGTGGCATGAATAGCAAAGGATCTGGACGTTATCCAACCCAATGGCCATGCCGCCTTTAAAGATCGGAATGATGTGATCAATCTCAGGCTCTTTGTTGTCTTTTAGATTTCTGTGGTAGCTTCGAACATTGTCAGCTGTCCTGAACTCCCATTGGGGGCCACGCTTTCTGAAATTAAAATAGTCACAGAGATCTTTCTTTATCGTGTTCCTGGTATGAATTACCCAATCATTGATTTGCTTGTCGTCCATAATTGGTGGACGACTTGTCCAATGTCCAAACTCATCACGACCAGAATAGCCCACGTTTGGTTTTCCTGACTTCTTGAGCTCAAGCCATTTCTTACGCCTTTCCGGGATCTCAGTTTTTATTCTTTTAATACAGTCCAAGATTGATTTTCTGTATCGAGCTTTCTGTCTTTCAAAGTCATTAACAAATGCTGACCAGTAGCTGTGTGTACACATTTCGCATTGGAAGTTTTGTCTCAACATCAAGATACGAAAAGCGTGATGAGATGTCTGTGGGTAGCAGTAGGCATCCGCTGAAGCAAGACACTCGTCAGAGCAATACTTTCTACGCCCCGGAGGTAAAGGATTCTTTGCACACCAGGCGCAGACCGTCTCCCCTTTCCTGATCAAGGGCTTTAACCAGTTTTTCGGGATTGATCTCTTAGGGTGATCAATTGTCTTAATGATCTGCGGGTTCCGGCATTTCACCAGCTCTGTAATCATCCGCCCTCCGTGGCTCATGATTTAGTTTTTAGTGACGGGTCCTACTCTTCATATCGACCACATTGGCGCCTGTCTCTTGGTCAAATTTGAGCTTTTCTCCGGCGATGAGCTTGTCGATCTCGCTCATCACAACTTCTTTCTTTGCTTTTTCCTGGTAATAATTCTTGCCCCAAGATTTTCTGACGAACTTTTTGCGACGGGCTTTCCTTGCCTTGTCCAGAAGAACTGGAACTTCCTCTTTGAAAATTTCAAGCTGCTTCTCAAGCTTCCACTGGAAGAGTGGTGTCGCTAAAATAAAGCGCCAACCGCTATTTGTTGGCCAGAGATCGAACTTCCACCTGGTCGCATTGAAATCCCAGTAAAGCCAGCTGTTCCAGAGCCAAGTAATACTGTCCGGGTGGTGATAACCAAAAAGTACGATGCTTTTTTTGACGTTAGTCTTTCGAAGAAACTGAAAGCCACGAAGCGCCTTCATGAAAGGAGTTTGGAAAAGCTTCACGGACACATAAAGTCCGAACATAAGATTGATCCAGAATTCTCCGTTAATGTCCTTGAAGTCGCCTTTGTAGTTTGTTGACCAACCGAAATACCAGAACTGCCATCGCCACCAATTCATTTCTTATTCCTCCAAAAAGCCTTCCATGCTGGATAGAGCAGGCAAAGCGCGAACGTTACGAAGAATGCGAGCGTGAGTATCCTGAGAAGGATCTCGTCGTGACTTACTTCCAAACCCATTTCTCCCCGAGGAAGAATGATTCAACTCCCCCATTGCGGAAAGTTGTCTTACCCGCTTTTTTTGCAGCCCTGTATTGCTGGACGTCTCCCCAAATGAGACGAGCGAATGCCGGCAGGATCCAGAAAGGTGCCAGTAAAAGGATGAGCCAGTTGACTGTGAGGTAGAGAAATTTCATTTTTATCCCTCCTCTTTTTGCTTGGCCCTTGCAGCCGCTTCAGCTTTATCGGCAGCATAAAAACCCTGTATCACCTCGGTGCGGAAGCGCACTTCGCCGATCTGGATCAGTCCCACCTTTTGAACATGGGATCCATTTGATGCGATTTTAACCGCCTCAGAATCGTCCACAAGAAGTACATAATTAAGATTATGTTCTCGACCTGCGTCTTCGAGAAGTTCCACCACGTATTCGACCCTTCTTTTGATGCTCGTTTTTTGATCTTTCTCGCATTGGTCTAACATTGAGCCTCCGTCTTGATTTGATATAGAATTCATTATTCTGAAACCTTTGCCTTATTAGGCTGTTATTCTTCGATTTCTTCTTCCTATTTGGGAGCAGAAGGGGGCGTCGGAACAGTGGCATTAGACTTCACGAACTGGAACAATCCGTGATCAACCTGAAACTGTAGAATTTTCAACAGCCCAGCTTGACGCTGCACGTTTCCTGTAGCGAGTGTCGAAAGGGCGGCGGACTTGTCTTCGTCCAATGCAAAAAGTATTGCGCAATCTTTATTGTGAAAGAGGGCTGATTCGCACTCAGCAATGATTTGCCTTAGTATGCTTCGAGTTTCTTTTCTCATTCTTTTTTCTCCGGGTATTCGAGAGTAATAAGAAGGTCCAGGAAGTGGCGTGCCTTCTTCAGGTCCTCAAGTCCGTTCTTCCGCTTATAACGAGAAACGTACTTGATTACACAACCCTCCATAAAGCCGAGGCCATTGGCGTGAATATATTCCACCGGCTGAATCTTCTGGTTTTTGTAGTGATCGCCGCCTTCCTGGACATGTAATGGATTTGCAGTTTGCTTTTCGCTCATTGAATTGTCTCCTCGACCTTTACGCCGGCTTCAACAAGCCGGCTTCTCATTTGCTTGTATTCCATCTGTGCAACAAACATTGAATGCTCTTCCCGGAGATCCACAGTGATTCGACAGCACCCCGGCCAGAGACCTTTGAGTTGAGCTCCGTAAGCTTTTTTCCCTGATCTACCTCTCTGTGGATCAATGATGTGCTGGCCATCAAAGTAGACTGCGTGAGCTCCACCCTCGACGTTCAGTGATGGAACGCTCAGGAGCCCTGGAACTCCTGTCCAGTTATTGAAAAGCGTATATGGAAGGATACCGAGATCGCGAAGCACTTTATCCTGGATCCCGGACAACAATCCGGATGTTCTACTCCACCCGTTTTTAAGCGCGACCAATTCAACCTGGTCGTATTCGAGTCGGGTCCACATTGCAATCGTGGCAATAGTGCAGTCGTAGTCCGATCTTTGCGGTACAAAGAACTTAATGGGTCTGTACATTTTTCTCTTCCTCTCTGAGTTTCTCTGCGAGCCAAAGAACCGGCACACCAAGAATGTCTGCAGCGTCTTTAATTTTTTGTCGCCACTCTTCAGCCTCGAGTTCTTCCTCTGTTTTCCAGCTCCATACAGCTTTCCGATCATTCAGAACGGTCTTAATGAACTGACTCACACGAGCTGGGGTCATATTGAGAAGGAAGGCGACTTCGCGGATCTCGAATCCATAAATTAGAATGAGACCGACCGCTACGCGGGACCTGCCTTTGAATTGATCCACTTCTTCTCTGATTTCAAGAAGAGAATGATAGTGCTCATCTGAAGTGGATTTATCCATCCAGGGCTGATGCTCGAGAACAAGTGCAGAGTCTTTTCTTTGGCCATCTCGACCAAGTTTTTCGCGAATATAATCGAACGTATATTGGTCGAGGGTCTGGTGAGCTCTTTTTCCGGAAGCAATGTCTTCGCGATACTTTTGTACAAAATCTTCGACCTCTCCTGGAACACTGTACTTCTTAAAGAGATACTGAAGACGTTTCTCAATGGATTTGAGCTCGAGATACTCTTTCTCGCTTATTCCATTCACTCCTGGATCCTTGAGGTTTTCAAGAATACTCTTAGTCATTAGCAGCCTCTTTCGGAATATCAGAACCTTCTTGGTTCATAGGTTTTTTTTGAATTTGCCCGAGCTTCACATCGGTCACGACTCGATCAATGTCTGCTTGCGAAAGATGCGAATATACCTGTGTGACCTTCGTATCTTTGTGACCCAAGATCTTTGCGATCTTTTCGAGACTGGTTCCTTTGCTGGCCAGGAGAGATGCGTACGAATGTCGAGCTCCGTGAAACTTGATAATTCTTTTCATGCCGGCTTCCGCCTGCGCTTCCTTCCAGATCCTGGAGAGGTGATTCGGATTGATGGGATTGGCACGCGTATCTTTAAAGATGTATCCAGTCTCTTGCTTCATTGACCAAAGCATCCCGGAGATGAGCTCGTTAAGACCCAATGTGCGAGTAAGGTGCCCCTTAAGTCCCTGTCTCTCTCCTTCCGGAGTGAGCTGCTCTGAAAATGTAATTTTCGCTTGAGTCTCTGAGGTGAAAAGAACGTTCTCCCACAATAGTCCACAGATCTCTCCTCTTCTCATGCCGGTATTCAGGGCGAAGAGAAACACGGGGAAATAATGACTCCCGCTTACCTTTAAGAGAAAGCTCTCGATCTCGTGAACCTCCCAATACTGATACTTCTGAGAGTCGACCTTGAGCTTCTTGTAGCCTTCGAATGGGTTCTTCTCAACAAAGCCTCGGGTAACTCCAAATTTCATGATGGAGTTTACGAGTGTGATGATTTTATTGACCCCACCGGGAGAATGCTTGTCCTTGATCATCTTTGCCTTCAAAGAGTCGAGATGGGTCAAGGTGATATCTTTAAGCCTCTTCTTTCCAAGAGGCTTCTGGAGATGGGTCTGAATAGCTGATCGGTAGGTCTTCTCCGAAGATTTCCGGATCTCAGCTTTTGCCTCCATGAAAAAGTGGCAGAGGTCTTCAAAGAAGAGAGCATTATTGACTGCGATGCCGTGGACGCGGTTTTTATCGCGTTCGAGCTGGATTGTAGTTTTCCAGGTGATCGCTTCTTTTTCGGTTTTGAAAGTACGACGGTACCGGCGGCGGCCGACATAGACCTCAGCACGGTAACGATCCCCACTCTTCTTTGATTTGATTACTTCAATTCCCTTCAACTTCATTCCTTCCGAGATCTATTTCAAGCTCTCTCGACCACCGGTAATGGGTGTATCCAGGGCTGTGATAAGCAGGTTGCTTGGTCCACAAAACCAATTTCCCATTGTGCCAAGAATGGTAAAATTCATCCGGACACTTCAGTGAAAGATATTTGATTGCAGCCAGAAGCTGTCGTTTCTCTGGACTCATTTAACCTTTTTCCATCCCAGCTTTTTCGCTGCCTCATGAGATTCAAACACGATCCTATGCACCTTCTTACAAATGCATCTTTTTTTGATCTGTTTTGTGATTAGGCCAACGAGGTAAAGAACTCTTTCTCCGGATTCTTTTACGTAGGTTCCACGATAGTTTCTCTTGCCGTACTTCTTGTGACGCCAAACACTCATGGGTTCCTCCTGGATTTCATTCTATAAAGAGCGTTCACGGAGTTATAAAAACCCCAGCCCGCAATTGTTGCTCCAAAGGTTGAAAACGCCACTCCGACAAACCGATACGGCCATGAATGGTTCTCAATTAAAAGGCATCCGATGTTGGATAAATGCAAAAGGATAAGTGTTACCGACATCCAGAAAGCGCCCCACATTCTCCACTTCATCCTTCTTCTCTCCGTTTGCTTTCATATTTAAAGCTAAACGAGATAGGCTTCCCGAAAAGGCTCCAACCGAAGAGCACCACCGCGAGAAGCAGGCAGGATCTGACTGACCATACTGTTACATCTGGTGAGAGCTCGCCGAGCCCGAGTGTGCCCGTGAAGAGAAAGACGAAAGCTAAAACGTAAAAGAAAATCGCAAGACGAAGCATCCATGCCCCTTTTGTTATTTCTCAATCGTAAAAGGAATTTTTTTGAAAATCAGATTGGACGTCACTAAACCGCATAGAATTTAATATTCTGCGATCTTTTTTCTAACTGCATGATTTGGATAGGGAAACCGAGAGGGTATGGGAGAAGAAGGGGTGAGATTTAATCACCCCTTCCGGATCGAAAAGCGGCTTCCCCTGCTTGTAAATCGCCCTCGTATTACAAATAGTAGAACAAAATTCGAAACGATTTACAGTTCAATCCGTATTACGCAATTCTTTTTCGAACCTCTTCAATTGAATTCGCAATACCTTCCGGCAAGACATCTTCGAAACCTTGAGTGTAATGGAGAAGCACTTCGAGATCTTCTTTGGATCCGTATTTGACGATGATTTCCACGTTCAGGGTGAACGTTTCGGTGATCCATGTGCGGTTCACATGGCGGCTCTCACACCAAGCTTCCCAGAGGTTTTCTAGGCGCTCAAATGCGAGCTCGATCAACTTCCTCATGCATCCTCCTTGATGGAGGAAGCGGGTTAAAGAACTGCCTTTCGCCAGGGCATGATTAATTGTCCGGAATTTTCAAAGAGGGCGTCAAGGCCTAAGGAGCAAGGGTGATTTTAATGCTTTTTCCGTCTTTGATAGATACCCGCTCGAACAATCCTCCGCCGTCCCACCTGTAAGCATTGATCTGCCACACGATTCCAGTCACCACAAAGTAATCACCGTCGGAAATTTCTGTGAAACTAAAAAAACCCTGGGCGTCGCAAATGGTTTCTTTTTGGAGTTTAGTGTACTCAGGGTAATCGGGTTCAAATTTAAATTTTTTCCCAACAGGATTGAATCCCCTAATATCGTTGCCATAAATAGCGTTAAACCTCTCTATGGAATAAGCAGTCACTGGAATAAGGGCAACTCTCTGGCCAGCGCATGTTACGACCCCGCCATTAAGTTGTCTGATAAGTGCGCTGCCGGCAATTGTATTTACCCCTTTCGCATTCAGTTTCGCTTTAAATTCCTCCGGGTCGAATTTATTATTTGTTTTAACAACTGTTGCACAGCCAGTGATTACAAAAAGAAGGGTGACAATAATTTTTTTCATGTGGGCCTCTTCGTCCTATTTGAGAAAAAACATTACCCCTTACTTGCCTCACAATATGGGCAATCAATAATTCTTTGAAGAAATCCTTCATTGAGAAAAAACCTTTAGACAGTCAATTTCAGCCATGAACTTCCAATTAAGGTTTCTTATTTTTGTCTTAAGTTTTGGTGAATGAATAATTAACCTCGGCTTAAATACTACAACAGCGACAGAGGAAGCCATGTTCGACGAGAAGAAATGTATCGAAGAACTCATTAAGTATATGAGTGAAGCCTCAACAGATTCAGGGAAGCCCCTTGAGTTGCACCTTAAAAATGGAAAGAGTGTGTTTGTGCCCATTACTCTCAATGAAGAGAGTAAGTCTCAGGCCGAGGTAATTTTTTTAAACTTTAAACCGAGATCTTGCTCTTAGAATTTCTACTGGTGGAGTCCAAGGCATCGAGACCATCGAGAACTCCTTCAATGAGCTCCCACACCTTGTCTTCGCTTTGAAACCCAGCGAGCCGTGACGAAATTTTGTCTGGAATTTTTGCGGAATTTAAAATTACCGAAGGAAGAGACAGAACAATTCCAGTTTGCTCCCTAAGCACTCCAAGAGCCTCGTCCAGAGTTGGTTTTACCTTTCTCGCCTGTTCATCGCGATAAAAATAGGACTGTGGAACATTGTAGAATTTTGCCAAGCGACTAATTGTCGCAGGGCTGGGCCATGATTTCCCGTTTTCCCATCTTGAATAAGAAGGAGCCTCAAACTCGCAAGCGTCAGCCACGGCGGCCTGAGTCAACCCTCGTGACTCTCTAATCGCTTGTAAATTCGCTCCAACTAGCTCTTTGATATCCATTACTTGCACATTAGGTTATGTAAAATTGAAATACCATGTTCAAACCTGTCATTTTTTGTTGCCATTTATTGCAAATTTGAATAAGTTTTTAACCATGAGTGATGCACGAGATGTAAATCGAGAGCTGGCATGGCAGTGGGTCGCCGACCAGAAGGAAGGCAACGCAAGAGCCGTGCTTGCAGTGAAGGCAGGTGTTTCGTCGTCGACTCTTAACCAGATGTTTAGGGGTAAATGTCCTGGTGTTAAGAGTCGTCTCAGGATCTGCAAAGCCATGGGCATCTCAGAAAACGAACTCTTCCCAATTCGCCAGAGTCAGAAAGAGTTCGTTTTTCGCTAATCGTTTGGCTAAGCGAGGATCGCTGGCCTTGTATCTCTGGAAGGATTCCAAAACAACTATTTTGAAAAACTTTCAGGCTTCGGCTTGAGATGGATTCGTGCGGTCTTCTCCTTTTCCCGCACGATGAAATATCCCTGTGGGTAACAGGGCGTGGTTAAGGGCGGCGGAGGCTACTGGATTGTCTTCACCGTCTTTTAAAAAGGTAGGGGTTTTAGATTACGTCATTCGTTTGTTTTTAAATTCCATCTCATGATGGGGCAAGATTTTTGCGACCAATTTTGACCTCGCCAGGGCGAATGAGGAAGCAGGGTTTATGGGTGCGGATCGGATGTTCCGCACCCCTTTTTACGGAAGAAGGGGCACACACACAATGGCTCGAGTGAACGTTGAAGACAGTGTCTTCATTGATGGAAGGTTTATGAACTTGGTTCTGAAATTAGGTAGTCCTGACACTGCGATAGGCGCACTTGTTAGGGCATGGAGATTGGCCCAAGAATACTACCTTCGTGACGACACTCACGGAAAAATTCCTCTTAAGACCTGGAAGCAGCACGGGATGAATGACGCCCTCTTTGACGTCGGCTTCGCGCGCATCGAAGACGACCATGTTTACGTCAGTGGATCCGAATCTCAATTCGCGTGGCTTAACCAAAAATCGGATGCAGGCAAAAGCCTTTCCGACAAAAAGAAAAGACAGCTCGAACTCGCAAGACAGAATAGATGGAGCAAGAACCAATCTCTGAATTCAGAAGTTTCAGAGAAGCTTTCAGAGATTTCAGACTCTGAAAATCTGAACGATCTGAACGGCTCTGAAGCTCTTTCTCATTCTCTTACTCATACTCCTTCTCAGGATACATATGCGTATAACGCAAAATCAGATCTCCCAGGGGATGAGCCGGCGCCTGAAATAAATTTCGTTGAAGCGAAAGAAGTCATGGCGAGCTTAACCGATATCAAGAACCCCGACGGGCTCGTGAACCACTGGAACACTGAGCTGGTCCCAAAGGGATACCCACTTGCCCCATTCCATCTAGGCATAACCTACACGAAAAAGTTTTTCTACATCAGCAAGCTCATCAAAGAATCTGGCTCTTCCTGGTTGAAGTACGTCGGAGATTTCGAAGCCTCAGAGTTTCTGGCCTCCAAGCGCACCGGTGGGAAACCGCCAATCACCTGGCTCTTGGAAGAGAAGAATTTCGTTGATGTGCTAGCAGGGAAATATCCACCAGAAGGGAAGCAGCTCAAAGAAAGGCTTAACAACTTGAGGCTCGAGTAATGGCGACACAGGAAAAATTCAAGTCAGACTTCATTGCATATCTCTGGAAAACATACGGAGAGGACAAGCTTTCAGAGGAGAGGATCTCGCTTCTCTGGAACAAGATGAAGACCTTTCCAGATGATGTGCTCCAGAAGTGCGCTCAAGAAGTGGTCGCTCGGAATACTTATCTTCCAGGGGTCGACCGGATCATTTCGTCAGTGATGAAAACTTTCGATGACTACCAGAAGGCTCTGCCGCGAGCTCGGAAGGTTATCGTGACCTGCCATACCTGTGGAGGCGACGGGCTCAAGATCGTAGATAACACCTCTTTCAGTTGTCGTTGCCCTGCTGGAGACCAGAACTATCCGAACTTCCCAAAATACGACGGGCAAGCGCCCTTCGGTGAAAAGCTGATCTTTGAAGATGCTGAGAAGCGCGTAATCGAATCTCGCTACACGATCTCAACTCTGAATAAGAGAACTAAGGAAACCAGTTTTTACTTCAAGGAAAACCCTTGGGGTAACCAGTATAGAAAACCAGAAACTGACCGTAGACCAGGAGCAAGTCATGAATAATGTCCCATTAGAGAGATCGATCTACACGACTGAAGAAGGTTTGATCGTGATAGGAAAAGTGACTGAGATCGATACTGCTCTCTCGATGGTTTACGTCCAAGAAGAAGAGACAAAGGGCAAGCTCTGTCTATACGTCAACGAGATATCTAATTTCGCAGACGTTCCTGAGCAAATCAGGATTGGCCAGACCGTCGAGGTACTACTCAGTGCGACCTCAAAGGTTGCGAGCGCAAAGTTCATTTATCCGGAAGTTCCTGGTTACGGGAGTCTTCAATGAAAGTGCGGATCTCGACTGTCATTTGCCTGCTCGCATGGAGTGTCTACGGAACTTATCTTTACGCATTTGAGAATGGCAAAACCTATGGATTAGGAATGGGCCAGAAACAATTAACAGAAGCACACATGATCATCACCAAAGGGATGATCAAAAACACGGAGGGAACTATGGACAGTTTGAACACTAACAAGACCGCCACGACAAAGAAAAAGAAGTCGCGGACGATGCCGGCAAAGAAGAAGCCAGCTTTCACGGTCACGGAAATGGGAGAAAAAGGATACCTGGTGCGTCCACTTGTTAAAGGTGGCGGGACCATTCAGTCCCTCACTCTCACTATGCGCTTTAAAGGGAAAGCATAGTTATGCAGGAAGTGATCGACTTCAAAAAAAGAGTAGGTGCCTTCCGTGAAGTGATGGAGTCCGAAATGGAGCGGCCAGAGATCGTTCAACAGTCGAAAGAATATGTGGACGAGCTCATTCAAGTGCTCTCAGTGCGTGCTCTGGATTTTATCGAAGAGAAACAGCTGAACGGTAAGGGGCTTTTACCTTTTATGGTTGCACACAGGGCCTTCTTTTTCATGGGATCAATCGTGACTTACGAGTGGCTTACGGAAGCTGTGGCCGCTCGCATGTATAGCGACATGAAGAAGAAAGGAACATTAACAGTAGTGGAATAAGGCAAAAGCGGCATTTAACAACTTATGGTGGGTTTTCCTATAGAAGGGGTTGCCGCTCCCCTTCTTTTTTAAGGCGGGTCAAATGAGAACAAAGCATGAAGAACTCAGATCATCTCAAATTAACAAGAGCTGGAACCACTCCTATCCTCATGCTTATTTGGTTCCCAGTCAGAACATCGTGATCAAAGTCGAAAAGGTTCACGACAATCATTACGTGGCCCATTTCCCGGACGGTGCAGAGAAGGTCAATAAGAAGACAGTATCCGGATGGACCTGTCAGGGCAGATGGATTGAAACAGCCACGGTAGCACAGCTGGTGCTGCAATGATTTGCTCAATCTGTTTAACGTACAACACTGAAGGGCTTCCCGTTTGTAACGGGTGCTTTAAAAAAAGATCGGAAGAGCGTCTGTAGGGAAAGATTT
>JBJMLZ010000259.1:0-23943 GCA_045805035.1 Bacteriovoracaceae bacterium | reverse complement strand
CTTTTTTACTCTCGAGGTATAACACTCCATCCTTAATTTTCCAATCTACATTTTCAATATCGTCATCTGTACCAAAAACGTCGATAACCTTGTCGCCGGTTTCCTTTAACCGAAGATCAATGTTATCTGATACGATGATCTTGCTAAATGCCATTTGATAAGTAAAATGTTTTGGGGGCATTGAAACCGGGGTTTTGCCTGATGCAAAAACTGCAATAAAAGCTGTGATTAATATGGCCAGCGCCATTGTGATTAACTTTTTCATGGTTTGTGTATTTATGTTGCGGTGCAACTTTTGATTTTTTTATTTTGATGTGCCTGTCCCTGAAGATCCTGATAGAGGTTGTGATTCACCATCCACCCTATCCAGTGAAGAATCACTCCCATACCAACAAAGATAAACAGAACCTTGCGGAAGTAATTCAAGCCCACCTCCGCACCATGGCCCCGAGTCCTGCACCCGCGACCGCAATGAGAAGTCCACTTCCCGCCAGAGCGGTGAGGTGCCCGATCATAAGGGGCGGCACCAGCAGCCAGTTGAGCTCAAGCCATCCTCCGCACACGACAAGCGCGCAAAGAATACGGTGAACTTCCACTTGAGATTTTTTCTTCGGGAAGAAAGCAATACCAAGTACAGGTACCAGCTTCACCAGGAGGATCGCGGTCATGATTCCGAACGGGTAGTTGCGCACGAGATAGAACTTTACCTCTGAGGGTTTATTTCCCATCCAGAGGATAATGAACTGTGCATAGTGAAGATATCCCCACATGATGACGAGAGTGACTAAGACATGAATGAGGTCTTTCCTTTCAGCTTCGGTCGAGTCTTTCGTCCGGAAAAAAAGCATGCCCGCAAAGAAGACCAGCGAAAAGTTCACGAGATAAATCAGTCCATAGATGTTTGAGGTCCAGTGATACTCAAGAGACATACCCCAATCAATGGCGACAAACGTTCCGGTGAAAAAATAAAAGACCATCGCGATCACGGGTTTTGTGAGCAAGACTCTTGCCCCGTAAATGATGGCGCCGCTCAAAAGTGCCGAGCGAAGAATCACAAACCATAGCGAGAAATACAGCGCCTTGTGCTCCTGCTCATGAGTAATAGGAACGAGGGTTCGTGCCCAGATAATAAGCGGGATAAACAAGACCACCATAAACGGAGCAAGCTTCTTCCAGAGAGGAGCGAGGTCCCGGAGCTTCTGCGACCAGCTCACTTTGAAGAAGGAACTCATGGCGATGAGAAATCCTCCGGAGAGGAAAGTTCCCATGAAAAAATGAAAGAGCAGGACATAGAGCTTGATCATCATGGAAGTTTCTCCCGGTCAGACGGATCGAGAGTTTTAACGGAAATAGCACCCGAAAGCTGGAGTGCTTTAATGTAGGCCGCCGTCTTCCAGCGATCTTCCGGTGAAAGCCTGCGTGCATACGAAGGCATTCTTCCTGCGCCGTCACTCATCATGATAAAAAGATCTTCCGGTGAGAATGCGCGCGCTTCATCACTGTGAAAGGAAGGGACGTTCGAAAGCCCTCGCGCCGCCGCGATTCCATCACCCTTGCCGCTAAAACCATGACAAGCAGAACAGCGGTGTTCAAAATTCGTTTTTCCTTCCGAAATGAACTTCTCATCAACTAGAAGATTCGCCGGAAATCCGTTTTTTCCCAGGACGTAACTGTAACTCGTGCGCGCAATGGCACCCGCAGGAGGTACACGTGGTCCTTCCCATGCCTTCAGTGACGTCTGCGGATCGTGGTTCCCGCAGGCGCTAAGAAAGCCGATAAGAATGAAGGGCACTGCTGCCCCGAAGGTCTTCGGTCGTGACAAGAAAATATTCTCCTTTATCTTTGTCGTGATATTCCGGGAGCGCGAAGATCGCGCGGTCGTAACGTGGGTATTTTTGGGAAAATAAAAACGCCATAATCGAACCCACTGCTGCAAATAGAACCATGAGCTCAAACATGAGAATCGCAAACGCGGGCCAGCTGAAGAGGGGCCTTCCTCCGACGTTGATGCGGAAAGTGAACACGTTGGGAATGATTGTGATCAAGGCACCAGTGAGAATGCCGAGAATTCCACCAATGTAGTAACCCCGGTTCACCGCTTTCGGTTTTAAATGAAGAAGCTCATCTAATTCATGATGATGAATCGGAGTGTGAACATCCGCTAAGATTTTTTCCTTCACCGCCGTCCGGGAGGCCTCAAGGAACGGTCCGAATTCGCGGAACTGATACACTCTCATTTGTGGCGCTCCTCTTTGATCTCGCTGATCGGGATGAAAGGAAGGAAGCGCAGGACGCAGATCATGCCGAAGGCAAAGACTCCGAAGGTTCCCACGAGAATCGCCCAGTCCCAGCGGGTCCCACGGTAGCCCGCTTTCATCGCGGGAAGGAAAGTATCCGACAAAGTGGTCACGACAATCACGTAGCGTTCAAGCCACATGCCGAGAAGCACACAAAGAGAAACCGCGAAGAGGATCTTGTGATTTTTTCTCCACTTCTTCACCCACAAAACCTGCATCGAAACCACGTTACAAAAAATCATGAGCCAGAAGAGTACCGCCTTGGGGCCCATGAATTCATGCTTGATGTTTTTCATCTCGTAGTGCTCTTGTCCGAGCCACACGGTGAAAAATTCGAGCGCATAACAGTAGCAGAGAAAAGTTCCGCTGATCATGAGATAGCGCGCGCATTTTTCCAGATGCAGATCCGTGATGAGATCCTCAAGCGAGAATTCTTTCCGGAGCCAGAGAAGAATCACAATCACCATGGCAAAGCCGGAGTAGATCGCACCTGATACAAAATACGGAGGAAAGAACGGTGAGTGCCATCCCGGAAGCTTCGCCACCGCAAAGTCCAGCGACACAATACTGTGAACTGAAATCACAAGAGGGGTGGCGAGAAGTGCTAAGAGCCAGGTGAGACGCTTCCATCCCGCCCATTCACTCGCAGTTCCGCTCCAGCCGAGACTCATGATTCCGAAGATGACACTTTTGATTTTTGATTTCGTTTTATCCCTCGCAGCGGCGAGATCGGGAATGAGACCGATGTACCAGAAGAGGAGCGACACTGATGCGTAAGTCATCACCGCAAACGCGTCCCACACGAGGGGACTGCGGTACTGTGGAAAAAGATTCATGTCATTCGGATAAGGAAGAAGCCAGTAGAAGTACCAGGGGCGACCGAGGTGAAGAAGGGGAAAGAGTCCTGCACATGCCACTGCAAAAAGAGTCATGCTTTCCGCGAGGCGGTTAATGGAATTTCGCCAGTCCTGTCTCATGAGAAGAAGGATCGCGGAAATAAATGTTCCTGCGTGACCAATTCCCACCCACCAGACAAAGTTAATGATCGCAAAGCCCCATGCCACCGGAATGTTCACTCCCCACACACCGATGCCGGTTTTTAAAAGAATGAAAGTCGCGAAGAGAAACATCGACATGAGAAAGAAAACCGGCACGAGCAATTTATAGAGAGTCCATCTTCTTTCATAACCAAGTTCGGTGAGGCGGGTGTCGAGGGAAAGTGAACTCATGCGTTCCCCCGGATGACTTTGAGATAAGAAGTGCGCGGACGTGTTCCTTCCTCTTCGAGGAGATCATAGTTTCGCGGAGATTTTTTATTTTCCGCGACGATGCTTTTTTCATCGCGAAGATCGCCGAAGACAATCGCTTCCGTCGGGCACACAGTCTGGCACGCGGTCTTCACGGTTTCTCCGTAGCGCTCACCACTTTTAATCCGCTGAACGCAAAACGTGCATTTTTCCATGACACCACGATCGCGAACAGAGACATCGGGGTTGAAGCCCATGTTCCATGGTTTGGGAACTGCCGAGTAACTTCTGAAGTTAAAACGACGGACTTTATAAGGACAGTTGTTCGAGCAGTAGCGCGTGCCCACGCATCGGTTGTAAACCATCTCATTGAGTCCGCCATTTCCATGAACGGTCGCATTCACCGGGCACACCACTTCACAAGGCGCCTTCTCACAATGCATGCAGGGGACAGGCTGAAAGAAAACCGTTTTTTCGTCGATGTAATTATCGATCCGGAGCCAGTGAAGATAGCGGTGCTTTTTCACCTGGTCTTCTCCGACGAACGGAATATTATTTTCCGTCTGGCAGGCGGCCACACAGGCCTCGCAACCAATACAGGTGGTGAGATCAATCGTCATTCCCCATTGAGGACCTTGTTCCTGCGCGGGAATCGGATGTTCAGGATAAAAACTCGCCGGAGTTGCCTTTTGGGGTGGCTTCATCACCGGAAGGGTGGCGGTCTTCACCGGCGGATGATCATCCATGTGCATCGAGAGCTGCACGCGTGCAAATCTTTTCTTTCCGCGAATCTTTTCGACCGTTGTCACCTTCGCACCGTTAAAACTGTCTGCAAAGAAACCGCGGTTTCCGGAAATCTGGGTCCCTTTCTTTTTTCCGAAACCAGAGTACGTAATAATCATTCCGTCCGAAACCATCGAAGTAATCAGCACGGGCCCCTCAAGCGTTCCGTTTTCAGTTTTCACCCGGATCAAGTCTTCATTTTTTACCTTGAGGTGGTCGGCTTCGTTCTCCGAGAGAAGGAGCGCATTGGACCAGGTGAGACGCGTGAAAGGCCGCGGAAGTTCCTGAAGCACAGGATTTTCCGCATGTTCGCCAAAACCAATTGAGGGATCCGGTCGCACGAGAATTTCCCAGCGAGAGACCGGGAGACGAGTGAATATTTTCTTTGATGGGAGTGTTGTGCTTTTCGCGATTTCTCCACTCACGACACCTTTTTTCAGCGCCTCTTCCCAGTTCGTCTTCGCGCGCCACTTGGATTCGAAAATTTCCTGTTCTTCGCGCTTGTCTCCGAGGAGAAGTGAAAGGAATCGATGAATCCCGAGTGAAGGATAGAGGGGTTCAATCAAAGGCTGCTGAATTGTGATCAAACCTTGCGGAGTCGCGATATCTCCCCAGGCCTCGAGCCAATGGGAGGCAGGAATGATGGTTGTACTTTTTGCGGTGGTCTCATTCGGGAACAGCGAGTGAGTTATTTTGACCGGAACTTTTTCCAGTGCCGACTGCCAGTCTGAATCGAGCGTGAATTCCGCTTCCAGGATAAAGGCAGTATGGATTGCTCCCGCTTTCATCTTCGCCTGGAGTTCAGTCACTGTCGTATTTTCCGGGAGCCGCGTGTCCCAGGATTTCCCTGAGTGACCAAGATGAGAGTTGATCAAGGCTTCAAGCGCTCCGGCATCCGGATGAAGACTGCGGTCGATCACCACGAGTCCGGATTTCTTGAGTTCAGGAAGCCATTTTTGTATCTGAGTATTGCTCGTTTTTTTTCCTTCCAGTTCATCGAGGAGATCGAGCGCACTATTCCAGACCGCTCCCCGGGAAACGAAGAGTTGATCATCCGATTTTGCTCCTGCCAGAGTCGGGGATGAAGAAACCACGTAAAGATGGTTCAGGAGATGGGGAGAATTTGTATCGATCGCCATTTTCCTGCGCTTCATGAAAGCGCGGGAGAGAATGAGATAATCCGGTCTGCCCGAAAAAAGATCTTCATCGAAGGTCAGTAACGAATTCACCGCCTCGAGATCATAAGTGGTGAACGAATCCGACTTCCAGGGCGAGGGACTTACGAAAGAGGCCTCTGGATATTTTTTTCTGAGCTCAGTGAGAAGTTCAGTCATCGTCGGCGAATGGAGTGCAGGAATAATAAAGGCCACGTCGCTTCCCTTAGCATCCTGAGGACGAAAGCTCAGAAGAACTCCCCGGACATCTTCAAGCTTTGCTTTCTTTCCATTGATGAGAGGAGTAGTGAGGCGGCCCGGGTGATAAAGTTCATAAAGAGCTGCCTGGGCCTGGGCGGAGGTCGCACCTCGGGACCACGGATGATCGGGATTTCCTTCGATCTTCACCGGTCTTCCCTGGTAACTTTTCACGAGCACTCCTTGCGCGAATCCGCGCGATGGGAATGCACTCGCATAGTACTCGTAGTTGTGAACCGCAAATTCTTTCTGCTCATTCACGAAGGGGATGATGTTCGCGGGTTTTCTTGAACAGTGAGCGAGTAGGGTCATGGAAGAAAAAAGTCCCAGATAGCGCAAAAATTCACGACGATCGAGGGCCGAAAGCTCCGCCGGCCCCTCAAACTCACGCGATAAATTTTCATCCATCATCTGTGACATGTGTAACAGTCCTGTAATTTTTGATTCAGCGGTGACTTCTGTTGGCGATGACAATCGAGACACCACTGCATCGTGAGCGGTTTTTCTTTCGCGATGAGTGGCATGTGTTCAACGTCACCGTGGCAACTCTCACAACTCACACCTGCTTTGATGTGAGAAGCGTGATGAAAGTACACGTGATCGGGAACGCGGTTCACCCGATTCCAGCGCAAAGGTTTTTTATTCTGGTACGCTTCCCGCACCGGTCGAAGAAACTCAGTATTCTTCAGAATTTCCTGATGGCAGCCAAAACAAGTTTCCATTGAGGGAATTCCCGCAGTGGATTCGCGATCCACCTGCGTGTGACAAAACGTACAGTGAAGACCCAGCTGGTTGGTGTGAAGCTCGTGAGGAAAAGGGACCGGTTGTTCTTCGTAGTGGCCGACTTTCGTAACGTAACTTGAATTAGCGAAAAGCCAGGTGGCGGTGAGCACGAATATTCCTCCCGCTACGAGCATGATCAAGATTTGCTTGAGCCATCTGTTTTGTGACGGAGAGAGCCTGAACATGTGCAGCGTGCTCCGGGTTTCAGCGACGTGAATTTATTCCGTGGAGGACGCCGAAGGTCAAAGCACGCTGTCACTCTCTGGCCTAAGTGTGACTGAATTTCAGAAAAATTTTTTTTAATGGTGATGGAATCTTTTTTGCTACTAGAAAGGCGAACGCGAGGAGGTTCTATGATTGAGCTCAAAGGGAAGGTTGCGGTCATTACAGGAGGAAGCGCAGGTGTCGGACGTGCTTTGGCGCGGGCCTTCGCTGCGAAGGGCATGAAGGTCGCACTCCTCGCGCGTGGAAAAGAAAAGCTCGAGGCCACTGTCGATGAACTCGAGCTTCTTGGTGCTGAAGTCCGCGCCTATCCAACCGACGTTGCCCGGATGGAAGAAGTGGAGGAGGCGGCGGCAAAAATCGAACGGGAACTTGGCCCCATTCATCTCTGGATTAACGATGCAATGGTGTCGGTCTTTTCTCCGATTAAAGATACCAGCGCGGAAGAAATTCGCCGAACCACCGAAGTCACTTATCTTGGTTCCGTTCACGGAATTCTCGTGGCCCTTCGCTACATGTCTCCGCGAAACGAAGGACAAATTCTACAAATCGGTTCTGCGTTGGCGTATCAAAGTATTCCTCTGCAAGCGGCCTACTGCGCGGCCAAGCAGGCAGTTCGTGGATTTTTGCAGTCACTGCGGATGGAATTAAAACATGATCGAAGTTCAGTGATGGTAACTGAACTTCATCTTCCCGCCGTGAATACTCCGCAGTTTGAGTGGCTCGATAACCACCTCGGAAAACATCCGATGCCGGTGCCTCCCATTTTTCAGCCTGAGGTGGTAGCGAAGGCCGCCGTTTATCTGGCCGAACATCCAAAGAGAGAAATGTGGCTTGCGGGATCGACGGTGAAAGCGATTATCGCCTCAAAACTTGCTCCACGAATTGCGGAATGGTATCTGGCGAAGAATGGATTTAACTCCCAGCTGACTGATGAACTGAAAGCGAAAAAAGATAGTGATCTCTGGAAACCGGTGCCGAAGGATTACGGCGCGCATGGATCATTTGATAAAGAGGCCCGCAGAAGAAGTTATCTTCTCGACCTGAGAATTCATGGGAAAGATTTGTTGCTCGGAAGTGTGGGCCTTGCCGCCCTCGCGGGGCTTTTTATGGGGAAGAGCTCTCGTCCTCGCGCGCTTCCCACTCATTAGTCACTTCAGTGGCCGGTTTATATTTTGATTTCTGAGCGCGCTCGATTCCCTTGAAGTCTTTTTCGTTCTCCGGACGTTTTTTTTCTGAACCGTCTTTGACGTTTTTATTTTTGTTATCCTCATTTTGTTTGTCAGGCATATGTCCTCCTTGGACTCATAGCTTTTTCTGCAAAGAGGATGCCTCTTAGAAACGCGTGCGAAGAGCGTAGAGATAGGCAGCAATGTCCCGTGCTTCCTCTTCCGAAACCCCAAGCTCAGGCATGGCGGTTTTTGAGTCAATCTCCCGGGGATGACGAATCCACTGAACGAGATGTTCGGCGGTATTGGTAAGTTCACCTGCAATCAATGGGCGCTCACGGAATTCCTCAAGCGATGGTCCCACTTTCCCGGTTGCACCTGGGACACCCGGAATCGTGTGACAAGCACCGCAACCAAACATCTGAATGGCGTGATATCCGCGAATGGGATTTCCACCCTTAGTGATCGCAACCGCATTGTCCACCTCACGAATGCGTGTTCCACCCCCGACGTTCAGGACGATAATCCACACCCCGACAGCGACGAGAAGGAAAATCACCGCAAGAATTTTTTCTATGAGCTTCATCGTGAACACTCACTGTAGACAACTGCTGCTACTCCCTGCCAGAGAATGACGAGAGAAAAAAGGACGGCAGCGGCGACACCGACGTACGCAAAAAAAGTTCTTCCCGTCGACATTTCCTTATCCGTTCGCGGAAGCGCTCTCCACGAAATGAGACCGCAGAAAATCACTGCAACAAGGGCCACCCCGTGAACAGTGGAAGGAATCCAATCATAGCGGCACTCATAACCTGAAAAATAAAAACCGATATCGTGAGCGAGATACCAGAAGAGCGCTCCGCCAAACAGTCCCGCTGCCGGTTTTTCTCTCAGAGTCCAGATTGCTTTCATCATGGTTTCACCTCAAACCAGCGTGGAAGCCAGTAGATAGTGATGTAAACCAATGTCCAGAAGAAGACCACAAAGTGCCAGTAGTCCTGGTTGTCCTGAATCTCCGGAAATCTTCTCTGATCGATTGGTCCTTTGAACATCGCAAAAGTGAGGACGAGAGTTTCCCCCCAATCTGTCACGATATGAAAAGTGTGGAGACCAAGTAGTGTCCAGACAATGGAACCGTAAGAATGATGATCCCAGCTCGTATTCAGAGTCGTGAATTCAATACAACGAAGGGCCACGGCAACGAAGCCGATAACCGCCATGATCACGAGACCCTTTCTCACTTTCTTCAGATCTTTTTTTTCTGCTGCCTTTTTCACCCATATATTCGGGATCTCACTCACAATGAGAAAAATCCAGAGCGTAGTGGCCCATTCAAGCTTAGGCGCTTCTTCGAGAGGCCAGCTCTTGTTGTGGACCATGAAGTAAATATAAGTCGCGATAGCAAACACCATCGTTCCGCCTTCAATGACCATGAAAGCGAGATTTCCCCACCACAAAGGATTGGTGCTGCCGAATGCATGAGTGGGAAGGTGAGAAACGTCACGCCGGTTCATGCGACTCCTTTGGCGCGAGATATTTATTCGGATAGAGCCAGTAGACGAAAACAATCGCACAAGGAATTGCTCCCCACGCGATCGCCCACGGAGTGTAAATCGAACTGATGAGAACAATACTTGTGACCATGGCCGCATAGAATGGCTTAAGCGTCGGATCCGGAACGTGCTCGAGCATTTCCGGTTCTCCCTCGATGATACTCGTCACGAGAACTTCACGCTCATCCACCCTGAGCCCAGTGACTGTATCCGGCCCTTCGGGGTGTTCCCACATCGGTGTGCGGCCGGAAACTGCTGGGATGAGGTCAAAGTTGTATGAAGGAGGTGGAGAAGTCACTGACCACTCAAGTCCCGGAGCGCTCCATGGATTAGAAAGGGCATCCGGATTTTTTCTCATTGTCTTCCAGATATTCACGACGAAAAGTACGAACGAGAGTCCGAGCGTCCACGCACCGAGACTCGCAGTGAGATTCAGGATGTCCCAGTTGGCGCTATGAGGATAAGTGTAAACTCTTCTCGTCATCCCCGAGATGCCGAGGCCAAGCATGGATAAGAAAGCAGTGAGTGTCCCGATGAGAAACATCGCCCATTGGATCATACCGAGTTTTTCATCGAGCATGCGCCCGGTGATTTTCGGAAACCAGAACCAGGCAGCGGCAAGTAAAGGAGCGAGTGCTCCACCGATGAGAACAAAGTGAATGTGGCCGGGAATGAAATACGTATCCGTGAGCTGGAGATTGAGTGGCACTGAACCGAGCATGACACCTGAAAGTCCCCCGAAGAGGAAAAGAATAAAGAAGGCCACTACCCACAACATTGGTAGCGCCATTTTTATTTTTCCGGTCGCAAAAGTGGCGAGCCAACAGAAGAGAAATGTTCCCGATGGAATCGCGATACTGATGGAGGAAGCGGCAAAGAAGCTACTTCCCACTCGCGGCAGGTTGGTCGCAAACATGTGGTGAACCCACAGACCAAAAGAGAGAAAACCTTGTGCAATCAGCGAGAGGACGATCGCGGGATAACCAAACATTTTTCTCCGGCAAAAAGTTTCTACCACATGACTCGCGAGTCCCACGGAAGGAAGGAAGATGATGTAAACTTCAGGGTGGGCAAAATACCAGAAGAGATGTTGCCACAATAACGGATCTCCACCTTCAGCGTGATTGAAAAAATGCGTTCCGATCAAACGATCAAGGAGAAGATAACTGGATGTCGTTACGATCGCAGGCATCGACCAGATAATCATGATACTGGTCACGAGCGACGCCCATACGAAGACCGGCATTTTCCACAGAGTCATACCTGGCGCACGTTGCTTCAGGATAGTCACGACAATCTCCACTGCGACCGCTAGTCCCGCGAGCTCCGTGAAGGTAATCATCTGCGCATAGATGTCGACGCGTTTCCCCGCCCCATACTCCGGACCTGAGAGAGGAGGGTAAGCAAACCATCCGGCGTCCGGACCTGAGTTCACAAAGAATCCGATCCAGATAAAAAATCCCGCGACGAGATAAACCCAATAGCTGAAAGCATTGAGGCGCGGAAAGGCGATCGATCTTGTCCCGATCATGAGGGGTACAAGATAAATCATGAGTCCCTCGACCATCGGAACCGCGAAGAGAAACATCATCACCGTTCCGTGCATGGTGAAAACCTGATTGTATAAATCCGGTCCCATGAGATTGAGGTCAGGGAAGGCAAGCTGAAGTCGCATCAGCATCGCGAGAATTCCTGCGAGCACCAGATGAGCAAGAGCAGTCACAATATAGCGTTTCCCCACCGTTTTATGATCCGTAGACATCATCCAGCCGAGAAGCCCTTTCTGCGTGTCCCAGGTTTTCGTCAGGCGCGCGCGAAGCTCGTCAGTTGAGAACTCCGAATCACGCGGAGGATTTTCCTTATAAACTTGTTTCCAGTTGAGCTCACTCATTTCAGCGACTCCAGGTAAGTGAGGAGGGCCTGAAAGTCCTCGGGCCTTTGGAGGTTGGTCGGCATGTGGACTCCGGGTTTCATGCTATGCGGATCAATGATCCATCCGCCAAGATAACCTTTCATGTTGGGCGCAGCTCCTGCTCCGATCGTCGTGCGACTCTTGAGGTGCGTGAGGTCCGGAGCGTTCATACTGAGAGATCCTTGTTCTTCCGTTCGCAACGTGTGGCACATCATGCACGCAGAACCCTGGAAGATTTCCTCCCCGTGTTTTTCCTCGGCAGTCACCGGAGTCATTGCGGGTTTTCGCTGATGCTCACGCCACTCTTCAAAATCTTTTTCGCTCTCCGCGATGAGAACGATTCCCATGTAAGCGTGCTGATTCCCACAGAACTCCGCACATCTCCCGTGATACACGCCTGGTTTATCGACCGTGATCACGAGATCCTGATCGCGACCGGGAATGATGTCTTTCTTGCCGGCGATGTTCGGCACCCAGAATGAGTGAACCACATCACTGGAACTCAGAATAAATCTGATTTTCTTTTTCACCGGCACGTGGATTTCATTGGCGGTAGTGAAGATCTTCGATGGATTTTTGTCCTGGTAACGGAGCTCCCACCACCACTGGTGAGCAGTGACTTCGATCTCAAGCTCAGGATCCTTCTCCATTTTGAGAAGCCTGTTGTCCACGACATAGGAAACCGCGACGAAACTCGTGAGGATAAAAATCGTCAGGAGAACATTGATGGAAACACCGATGAGCCCTTTCTTCTCCGTCGCCGCTGATGGCTCAAAAGGTTTTTCCAGTGTGCTTCGGCGATTCTTTCTGATGGACCAGAATAGAAATCCGAGAACCAGAACGAACACAATCGACTCCACCACAAAGAAATAATGGAAGAGCCCCGCCACCTCACGGGCGTGCGGTCCACCAATCTCCCACAGAATAGAAGGATTCGCGGTGAATATCTTCATGGAGAATTCGACCTCGAGTCGGGAATTGCCGGTCCAGAAGGTTTGATGTGCTCTTTCTTCTGAAGCGTCTCTGCTTTCTTGGCGGTGATGTCATCCTCGCGACTCGAAGGAGCATATATAGGTACGTGACCCGACATCGACTTCACGTAGGCAACAATCTGCCAGACCTGTTCATCCGGAATTTTCCCCCGGAAAGATGGCATGCCGTTCGGTCTTCCTTCAAGAATCGTCTGATAAATATTTCTGGGATCAGAACCATAAAGCCATTTGTCATCCATGAGTGCGGGGCCGATATCTCCGCCGCCACTAGCGTGACAGGTGTGACAGTTGAACCAGTGATAAAGTCTTTTTCCTTCACTCACGTCATTCGACGAAAGTTCGTAATGAGTCTTCGCATCCGGAAGATTCGTTGCCGGCTTTCCGCCGGGATAAAGATGAGACATCACTTGTGTGTCCGTGAATCCCGCAGCAGCGGCAGGTGTCGGATGAAACGACCGTTTCTCACGCACAATCAAGAGTCCTCCGCTTACGGCGAGGACAAGGGATATGATCAATAGACTTCGCCACCACATCTTATTTTCCTCTTACCGGCACCCGCCAGCGTGCAAGAATGTCATCAATCTTCGTGCGGTTTCTTGCGATCGCGCGGTCCAGTTTTTCTTTCAGCTTCATGTTTCCTTTCTTGAGGCCGATCGTCACATCAAACGCCAATGGCATCGCACCGTCTTTTTCCGGAGTGGGAGCAACATGGAGATCTTTTCCAAACCAACCTGCAAATGGTCCCCACACAACCGCGAGATCAATTTCTTTTTTCTTCACCGCTTCGATCATCGTTTTCGGTTCATAGATAGAGTAGGGACGAAGATTTTTTACAAGGCCCCGTTTGGAAAGTGCGAGTGCGGGAGGTGTTTCACCCAATCCGGTGGCAGGAACACCGATCCGGAGTGTGGAAAGATTTTTATCATCAAAGGATTGCGGAAGACCGTTTTGTGAAACGAAGACAAATCCGGTTGTGTACCAGGGGGCGGTGGTGGTGAGGCGATGAAAGCCGGCTGGCACTCCCATGATCGCCTGACACTGATCCTTTCCGATTGTCTGGCGAAAATAAGAGTGATCTCTCTGCGCAATCCATTTCACGTCAAGTTTTTCGCCAAGGTCTTTAGCGAGAAGCTCCGCTACTTCAATTTCATAACCTGAACGCGAAGTTCGTTCTGACATCGGAAGATTGTCCGGTTCCGCACAAATAGTGAGCGCGAAGGCCGGAGTCACCAGCAAAAAACTAATGAGGTAACGAAAAGACATAGAGAGTTCCTCCGCGGGCGCCGATCTTCTTCAGATCTCCCGTCATGTTGGCAAAACCTTTCTGTGCAGTTTTATCCCGGGCATCGAGATCATGACTGACGATCGAACCGACCCAGCCACCGATGCCTGAGAGAATCGCGACGTACTGATGTCCATCCGGCCCCTTGAAAACTGTCGGCTGCCCGATGATTCCTGAACCGGTCTGAAATTTCCAGAGAAGCTCACCTGTGTTCACATCGAGTGCCTTGAATTCACCTTCAAGATTTCCGTAGAAAGCGATTCCACCCGCAGTGACGACGGTTCCCGACCACACGGGCCAGTCTTCTTTCACTTCCCAGACTTTTTTTCTCTTCACCGGATCCCACGCCATGTATCCGCCCGCGTTTCCGCCCGGGCCCGGATAAAACTTCGTCTCCACTCCGATGTAGGGCGTCCCCATGATGTAGGAAACTTCGGTCAGTTCCCAATCCATACAAAGATTGTTGTGAGGAACATAGAGAAGACCGTTGTGTTTATTGAACGCAGACGGGTTCCAGTCTTTTGCACCGGGTGCGTTTGGACAAACGTTTCTCATCACCACACCCATCTTGGGAGTCTTCTCCGGATTGTTGATGAGTCGTCCGGTTTTCATATCAACACCCTTGAAGGCATTGATCGGAACAAACGCATCCGCAGAAAGAACTTCTCCAGTGTAGCGATCGATCACATACATATATCCATTTCGATCAGGGCGAATCACGACCTTTCTGTCTTTTCCTTCCCACGGAAGATCCACGATAATATTTTCGTTGATCGCCGAGTGGTCCCAGAGATCATGCGGACTGAACTGGTAGTACCATTTTGCTTCACCCGTATCCGGATTCCTCGCAAAGATTCCGTCGGTCCAGAGATTGTCACCCGGACGAACTTTATCGTTCCATGGGGCGGGATTTGATGTTCCATAGAAAAGGAGATCCTGGTCCGGATCATAGGCCATCCAGCCCCAGCTTGTACCACCGCCGATTTTCCACGCATCCGCCGGCCACTCTTTCATACCGAGATCTTTTCCTTTGTATTGAGGATAAAAAGGTTTGAAAGTTTTCTCGTTGATCAGAACATCTTTATCGGGGCCGGTGGCATACGCCCGCCACGCAATCGATCCGTCTTTCTTATTCATGGCCGTGAGCCATCCGCGCGCGCCGAACTCAGCGCCAGAGTTACCTGCGAACACTTTGTCCTTCACCACAAACGGTGCGCCGGTAATCGTCTCACCCTTGTTATAGTCGCCGAGTTTTACTTTCCATTTCTCTTTGCCGGTCTTGGCATCGATCGCGAATGTGTGAAGATCAATCGAGTTAAAATAAACAACTCCATCTGAATAAACCGGCCCGCGATTCACAGCTTCACAACAGGCAGTTCCCTGTGCCGCTGCATCCGGCTTTGGCTCGTATTTCCATTTCACTTTGCCATTTTTTTTCAGATCAACTGCGATGAGAGTGTTCGGATACGGTGTCACAAAATAAAGTGTGTCTTCGGCCACGATCGCGGCCGACTCTTGTCCCATCATGGTTCCTGAAGAAACCGTGAAGGCGACCTTGAGGTCTTTCACATTCTTTTTATTGATTTCATCGAGCTCGCTGAAGCGCGTGTTCGCAAAGTCTTTGCTTGGCATGATCCACTGGCCGTCATCTTTGGGAGAAGCTTTTTCAGGAGCTACGGCATGATCTAAGGACCACACATTGAGGGAAATAAACATCAGGCATAAAAAACTTATTCTACATTTCATATGGCCTCGCTGAAGGTTTTTCTACAAGAACGAAGCGCACAAAGACGATTCAATTCTTTCTCAAGAGGCCCGGCACTTCGTCATGACGGACGATGAATGTGAGTGCACATCAAGGTATGGAGGCGACATGAATTCGGCTTTCGCACACGGCACAGAAGAACATCTCACGGCGGCAACCGTAAGCTGGACGTGGGATCCTTCGATGATTTTCTTTGTTATTCTTGCTGTGGTCTATTTGGCAGCGCTAATGGGTAAACAGAGAATGCTGCTTCGAAGTTCGCGGAAATCCGCTTTCTTCATTGGAACTTTCATTCTCCTTTTCGCTTATCTTCCACCCGTCGACACACTCGCAGATAGATTCTTCTCTGCGCACATGGTTCAGCATCTCCTGATTACAGTTGTCGGTGTGCCGCTCATCATTTTCGGCAAGCCTCTTCTTGTTCTCACGCACGCTTCCCGAAAAATGCGACCAGCTATAAAAAAGTTTTCATCATTTTTGCCTCACGTTCAAAAACCTATTTTGTGTGTTCTTCTTTATCAGGCAGTGTTCTGGTTCTGGCATGTCCCGTACTTCTATGATCTCGCTCTTCTGAATCAGGGCTATCATCTTCTTGAACATGCCTGCATGGCCGCAGCTGCCTTTCTCTTCTGGCCACTCATCATTGATTCTTTTCCAGCGTCCCCTTTAAAGAGACCCATGCGCATGGTTGTCCTGTTTTTTATGATGACTCTCGATACGGCCTTGAGTGCAGCTCTCACTTTTTCTGAGCGCAATTGGTACGCGTATGATTCGCTTTCAGTTGCTGATCAGCAACTCGGTGGTGTGATCATGTGGGCAGTAGGGGGGACAGTGTGGTTGATTGCTCTACTTCTTAATTGTGTGGTCTGGATGAAGGAAGAAAACTTTTCATCCGCGAACTTTCCACTTTCATCTGAGTCGGCTTCCTAGGAATTACTTCTTAAAGAAAATACTTCTCGATCTTGGATAAGCTCACTGTCTCGCCGAGATTATGGAGCTTTCCGTCCTTATAGATAAAATAAACCGGCACTCCGACAGCGCCATTCATGCGCAGGAACTCAGTGATATTGTCATCACGTTTCGTCCAATCCGCACGCATGGAAATAAAGCCGTACTTTGACTTCAATTCTTCAAATCCGTCTGTCTCGAGCACGAGCTTTTTATTCACCTTGCACGTTAAACACCACTCGGCAGTGAAGTCGACAAACACCGGCTTTGGTTCTGATTTCATTTTGTCCTCAGTCCAAGGCACCCATTTCGTTTCATTCGTCACCATCGCCTGAGTCGTGGGACGCATCTCCAGATGCTGGATCGCCATGACAGTCAGAACCAAAGGAACCGCAAACGTCACCACCTGGAGCACACGATGAGTGGAAATTTTCTGCGCGAAGAAAAACGCAAAGAACCACAGAGCAAAAAGAATATTCAATTTCCAGCTGATGATATCAAAGTGAACGAGCGAAACAAAAACATCATAAAGCCAGACCACGGTCAGAACGAGTGAAAGACCTAAAAAATACTTCAGCTTCTCCATCCACGCACCCGGACGCGGGAGAAATTTCAACGTCGCCGGGAAAAAGGCAGTCAGGAGAAACGGAAACGCCAGACCTAAACCAATCGCGAAGAACATCAGAAAAATAGTGAAGTTACTCGTGGTGAACGCAAACGTCAGCGCAGTTCCAAGAAAGGGGGCCGAGCACGGAGTGGAAAGAATCGTCGTGAGAACCCCACCAAAAAAATCACCAACCAGGCCCTCATCCGTTTGTGCCGATCCGAGTTTCGATCCTCCTGGAGTGACGAACTCAAAAAGTCCGAACAGATTCAGAGAAAGAATAAAAAGAATGAGCATCATGATGAGAATGAACGCAGGTGACTGAAGCTGAAATCCCCAGCCAATTTCTTCACCACTATACTTCAGCACGGTCACCACTCCCGCCAGCGCCATGAAAGTCGCAAGCACTCCGGCAGTATAAGAAAGATTGTGTGAGATAAGACGCGCGCGCGGAATATCCCGGTGACGAATAAGTCCAAAAAGTTTCAACGAAATTACAGGGAGGACACACGGCATGAGATTGAGAATCAGTCCGCCGAGAAAGGCAAACATGAGATAGCGAAACATTCCGCCTTCCATTTTCGGAGGCTCCATCTTCGCGATTTTCTCGCCACCACCCAGACCCTTATAAAAATCATCCAGGGCAGCAGTGGCATGGGAGAAATCTTTCACCGAAAACTTAATCACATCCACGCGAGTTGAGTCCGGGCCATTGTACAAAAATTTCAGTTCATACGGCTTTGCAAATGATCCATTCGCCGGCAGCGCCACAGGTGGCGTCTGATATTCTCCGTCCCACTCGATATCGATTTTTCCGTAAAGCGTGTCGCCCTTGTGATAAAGCGTCTCACGCTTGAATCCCCACGGTGCCTGCGGAAACGGAGTGAGAAGATTCAGTTCATGCGGGAGCTTGGCGGACTTCGCCCCTTTCAAAGTGTAGTGAAGAGTGAGGTTCGGCTGATCTTTTACGCGTGTGAGGTAATATTCTAGCGAAGCAGGCCTTGCGATTTCTTTTGGGAGTTTCGCAAACGCGTCCGCTAACTCGCTCTCCGGATAAGGACTCGCCGGACGTGACGAAACAAATTTCTCACCAGCTTTGATTTTGAGTTTCGCTTCACCCGGAATACAGATGTCCTTACAGATAAGCATCTTGATGTGAGCGTCGATGTCACCCTTCACATCATCAAAGAAGAAGTGCTGCTTTCCTTCGTATCCGATCGTGAGAATGTCACCCGCTTCCATGTGACGGGTTGGCACCGGCCATTCGTATGCTTTGGCGGTTGGTTTTAAAATAAACTCGGAAGGTAATCCTGAATCGCCCGGATTTTTCCAGTACGTGTGCCAGCCCTCATCGTGATTGATCGTTACCACGAGACGATTTTGCGAACGCTGCAAAGATATCGTGGCATGCTCCTCAGCCGCGAACGCGAGTGTCGAGAAGAGGAGGAGAGCGATGGCCTTCAACATGGGAATCCTTTAAGATAAACGTATGTCTATTTCAGAGAGAATTATATGCCTCACCGAGGAATCAGTCGAGACTCTGTACCTCTTAGGCAAAGAGCGCTCGATTGTCGGAGTTTCCGAGTACGTTGAGCGGCCCATTGAGGCCACGATGCTCCCGAAAGTGACACAGTTCGTCCGGTCGAATGTGGAAGAAATCGTCAAATTCCGGCCCACCTTGGTCCTCGGTTTTTCGGATATTCAGAAAGACATCGCGAGTACACTCATTGGCCGCGGTCTCAATGTTTTTATCACCAACCAGCGAACTCTTTCTGAGGTCCTCGATTACATCGAGATGCTCGGGCGTCTGGTGGGAGAAGAGAAAAGAGCTCTGACACTCACTCAGAACTTTCGGGAAAAGATGGATCACTTCAGGAAAAAAGGTGCCTCTCTTCCTAAAAAACCGAGAGTGTATTTCGAAGAGTGGGACCATCCGCGGCTTTCGGGAATTACCTGGGTTTCTGAGTTGATTGAAGTGTGTGGCGGACAAAATATTTTTCATGATAAAGCAGGATCACTCGCCAAAGACCGTGAAGTGAAAGACGACCTCATTATTCAGCGCTCACCGGAAATTATTTTTGGTTGCTGGTGCGGGAAGCCCGTGAAGACCGAAAAAATTGCAGCGAGACCCGGCTATGAAAATCTCCCTGCGGTGAAAAAAAATAATATCTGGGAGTTATCGCCTGCTGTCTTCCTGCAGCCCGGGCCGGCGCTCTTTGTTGATGGTCTTGATCAGATGTTTTCCTATGTGCGGAAGGCCGCCCTTGACGTCGGATAAACCGAACCCATATTGAGAAATATGAAGCGAATGTATGTCGTTGTGATCTGCATTTTCCTTTCCATTTTCTGGGCCGCTAGTGGCTTCAGTCAAAAATCCGCGCCCAAAGATACAAGGCAGCGCTACGAGCAGCTCCATCGCAAGATGATCGAGAATCTTTTCTACGGCACTCACGACGACAAAATTTTCGAAGACATGGAAAAGCTCATGGAAGATTCCCTGAAAGACTTCGGCATGGACATGAACTCATTCACGTACTCTCTCGGCCCGCAGAATTTCCAGAGCGAGTGGGAGGAATCAAACTCCGGACGAACTCTTCTCATTACTCCACAATCGAAAGACCAGAAGCTTGATATCAACGTGGAAGGGGAGATCGTCACGATCAAAGGGAAGAACGAAAGAAAAACCCAGAACGGAATTGTGTCCTCCGATTTCCAGAATTCGTTTTCTATTCCCGAGGACTGCGACAGCACGAAAGTGAAGATGGATCAGAAAAACGGAAAGATCCTGATGTTTTTTCCGTGGAAAGTAGCAAAGAAAGTTGTACCGAAAAAAGAAGAGAACGGAAGAGTTCCTCTTCCCAAAGACGACTCAGACGTCACGATCTAGTTCAGCGCGTACTGAGCGAGAATGAAAGTTAACGAACAAAAAGCTGCAATTTGATAGAGCGTTTCCATGGGCGTGGAATCTACTCCTGAATTTACTCCTGCGTGTGTGAATTGAGCGCCCCATGAAAAGATTTCATTTAAACTTAAGCCCCCGGAATCATTAAAGTGTTTTAAGGCAAAATTTTCCTCATCATTCTGCCGATAAAACCGAAGAGATGGGTACGAGGTCAAACCCCATTCTGGAGGCCTATCATGGCAAAGACATTAGCAATTTTCTTCGCATTTGGATTGATGGTCAGCTGCGCTTCTTATCACAACCAGCGTTCGATTTCTTCGGTCGATAAGCACGAGAAAGAGGCCGGGTATCATTACATGAACGAGCGTTCGTTCCGTTAACGTTTCTGCCAGTCAGGAATGTTCTGAACCTCGTCCAGTATCCGCTTATAAGAATCTAATCGAGAGAGGATCAGCTGATCCTCTCTTTTATTTTCATCCAGCTTCTGAAAAAAACACCCCTTACTATTCGGTTCATGCGTGCAGTTTGAGGCGAACTGGCACTTCGTCGACCATTCATTGATGTCACTGAAAGAATAGAGAAGCTCTTGCTCTGTGAGATCCGAGAGCGACATGCTTCGCACACCGGGAGAGTCGATCAGCGTGAAGAATTCGGCATCGATGAGCTCCGCCCACGTCGTGGTGTGTGAACCTTTGTTGGCCTTTCCCAATTCAGCGGAAAGGAGAGAGGCCTTGCCATCCGAGAGAGTCGTGATGAGATGACTTTTGCCGACCCCCGAGTGACCGAGAGTGACTGCTGTTTTTCCTTTGAGTTTTTCCTTGAGTTCATCCAGGCCCTTGCCGGTTAAGGCAGAGACTTCGAAGCACTCGGCCTTGAGCCACTTCAGGCGATCCTTTTCAAACTGAATATCAAACTCAGACGGATCGTACTGATCCATTTTGTTGAAGATCACATACGCAGGAACGTCCCAGAATTCTGAACGCACGAGATAGCGATCCACGAGCCCGCGCTTATACGGAGGTTTCCCCGCGGAAACAACAACCAGGATCACGTCGACGTTAGCAGCGATAACTTTTTTTCTTTGTTCGCGGGGGAGATTCCGGAAAATCGAATTCTTCCGGGGAAGAACTTTTTCGATCGTGAGGTCATCGGAAAGTTCGACATAATCGCCGACCACAATGTGATCTTCTTTCAGAAGGGCCGCAAGAGCGGTTCCTTCGACAATGGTTTTGGTATCTTCACGCTGGCAGTCAAAGTGCCTTTTGCCGGATCTGAAAATGCGGGCGGAAATCGTCATTCAGACAATGTAACATATGAGATTGACAAGATTAAGTGGGGACATTAATCTATCGCCTCATTGCTCTCAAATTGAAAACTCCTTGGAATCAATGGACTTTTTGGTAGGGATCAACCCGTACGCTCGGGTAGCTCAGTTGGATAGAGCAACCGATTTCTAATCGGTAGGTCACAGGTTCGACTCCTGTCTCGAGCGCCACTTTAAATTGAAAGAGGCCCGGCTTTTGTCGGGCCTTTTTTTTTGGGAGAAGACCGACCATGCTCAATTTCCTTTTTGTTTTTCTTCTCATCTCCGCTTTCGCTCAAGAAGAAGTCCAGCTCTGGCCGGAAGATTCAAAAGTCCTGAAAGAGGGAATCAAAATAATTGCGGAAGACAAAGACTCCGATCACAATCCGGAACTCACGATCGACCATCCCAGTTTCTTTCTTTATCCCGCAAAAAGTTCAAGTCCCACTCCTGCGATTCTGGTTTTTCCTGGCGGTGGTTACCAGGTTGTCGCGATCGGAAAGGAATCAACGATTGGTTACAACGGCGCTGATGTCTGTAAGTGGCTCACGGATAATGGGATCACTTGTGTTCTCGTCAAATATCGCGTGCCGAATTCAGGCTGCTACTGGAGTAAGAGGCAACACAAACATGTGACACCGGAAATTCCGATGGCACTTCAGGACGCGCATAGAGCGATGTCACTCGTTCGGTACAACGCTCAAAAATACAATATCGATACAGCTAAAATTGGCGTGATGGGATTTTCCGCGGGAGGAAATCTCACTGTACGCTCCAGTACGGATTTCAACAAACGCTCCTATGAACCCATCGACGATGCTGACAAGATGAAACTTCGCCCTGACTTTGCGATTCCGGTATATCCGGGGCATCTCACGATGGAGCACATGAACACAAAATCCAAAGAACTCAACACCGATATCAAAATCTCAAAAGATATTCCGACCACACTTCTCATTCACGCCAAGGATGATCCGGTGGATCCTGTTCACTACTCGGAAGTCTACGCGAGAGAATTGAAGAAAGCGGGAGTGCCGGTGAAACTGATTCTTTATAAAACCGGAGGTCATGCGTTCGGAGTAAAGAAACAGGGCAAAGACACGGATCGATGGACGAACGACGCCGTCTCCTGGTTGAAAGAAATAAAAGTCCTGTAACTGCGTTAATTTTCGCGTAGAGACTTTTCTCCTCTTCAGAAATAGGGAAATCTTTTTGCATGAAACATCTACTCTTTTTTATTCTCTGTTTTTCAATGAACTCTTACGCGGCATCTGATCTCATCGCGATCAACATTGCTCTTCCTCCCGAACAGCTTCTCGAGGCCGTCGCAAAAAAAATGAATGCTTCGACGAAGAAGTTTCATTTTGATGATACTCATTTTCCTCACGTGACTCTGGTTCAGGGATTTGTGAAGAAAGACGATCTCCCGAAAATCCAGAAAGTTGTTTCAGAACTCAGTCTTCCGAAAATTGAACTCACCAGTTCAAAGCTCGAGGAGAAAGATGGTCTCATGAATCTCAAATTCCACAACAACCCTGAAGTTCAGAGACTTCATGACAAAGCAGTTTCAGGTATCAAAGAATACCTTCAAAAGAGTGGCGATAAAGACGCCTTCTACGAACCATCGTCCGTACGGAAAGAAGACGTCGATTACGCAAAGAACTTTGTTCCGGAAAAATCTGGCGGAAAGTATTCTCCTCATATGACCATGGGAGTAGGCACGGCAAAATCTGCAGCAGATAAAGAAGTCACCTACACATTCAAGAATCCCCAGATATTCCAGATCGGTGAATGGGGAACTGCACGAAAGAAACTATAAAAATTTCTTTGATTTTGATGCGCTTTCCATTCGGAGAACTGCCTATTTAACCTTTATCCATTCTGGTTTTTACCCGCGCAAGATTTGTGACTGAGCTTCATCGTGCTACAAGGCGCGCATGAAAAAGAACATCGCGTATCTCATCATTCTTTCAGCTCTCTTCTCCTGCGGTAAGGCCAAGCGCCCGGTTGATCCGAATGAGGGATACAACGGCGTTGCGGAGCCTCTGATCAGTGCGGTGTCTGTGAAAAAATTCGACAGGCTTCCTCTATCGGGAACCGCGAGACCTAAGCGCCATTTCTGGTCGGGTGATTACTGGGCGCTCAACAAAGGCCTCATCAACTATCGCTGGTACACGCAACAGTACGGCTTCAATCTTCATTCTCCTTCCGAAGAAGAAGCCAAAGCAATGTCGCAGGAAGAACTCAAGGAACTTTCTCCCTCGGAGAAATTTGATCTTCTCCATGGTCGCTACAATTATCCATTGAAGGAAGAGGTCGCGGGATTCGCCAATCCCAACGCGGAATACTGGGAAGGAATTTGTCACGGTTGGTCTCCGGCCACGCTAAATTACAATGAACCCACTCCCAAAGTTCTCATGAACCCGCAGGGCATTGCCGTGCCATTCGGCTCAACCGACATCAAGGCGCTCATTAGTTACTATTACGCCAACGAGTACAAGGCCCCTAACACCTATCAGACGGGCAGGCGCTGTCCGCAATCAGGAGGGCTCTTCAACTGGAATCCGGATTGTAACAATGATCTTGCCCCGTCCACCTTTCACATCATTCTCACTAACAATCTGGGGATGAGGGGAAGAAGCTTCATCGCCGACATCAAGCGCTTTGAACAAGTGTGGAATCATCCCATCTATGAGTATCATTCTGAGATCGTTGACCGCCATCGCCCGGGTTGGCTCTCGACAAGTGTTGCCGATCAGATCGTCACTG
>JBJMLZ010000258.1:0-4092 GCA_045805035.1 Bacteriovoracaceae bacterium | reverse complement strand
TGAGATACTTTTGTCCCGGAGATTTTTTGGGGAAGTGACTCTGCATCTACTACCGGAACTTCGTTTTCCTCATGGAAGAACAACCAGACGATAATTGCAACCAGGGCAACCAGAAAGATCTTTTTCATGATGCTATTGCTGGGCCTTCATATACAGATAAAGACCTTCAACCTTTTCCCGTGCCCAGGGCGTCCGTCTCAAGAAAGTCAGGCTCGATTTCACCCAAGGGTCGTGAGTGAAGCAACGAATCTGGACCATGTTGCCCAGTTGCTCCCATCCATAGAAGTCGACGAGCTCTTTAAGGATGTCTTCGAGCTTTTTCCCATGAAGTGGATCAGAGTTGTTCATCAGAAGCCGAGGATGTCGACGTAAGTGACGCCTTTGGCGAGTGCTGAGTTGGATTTCGCGCGCTGGCCTTTGATCATGATCTTCTTGTCATTGAAGAGCTGTTTCAGCGCGGCCCGGGAAATATTCTTCAATGTCATATTGTCATTCTGTTCGCGAAGGGCATTCAACAAAACATTGTCGATGCGCGATTCAGGCCATTCGAGGGTGAGAGCGATACGAAATGAATTTGGTGGTCTTACTGGTTCAGAAGCAGTCATTGTTTTTCCTATTGAACGTCAGAGTCGTAAGTGACAAAAGTTGAATATCCGCCGCGGATACGGATGCGATCTGTACGGAGAATCTTTTTCCCCTGGCGGAGCTTCAGGGTGATCACTCTTTCCTGAGAATCGTCAGCGTAATCGAAGAAGGCCTGTCCCATGAGATTGTCGGCATGTGGAGTGAGTTTTGCTTTCCAGTGATGGCCTTCTTCATCCACTGCCTGGACATTCATGTTCTTGGCGATTTTTTTGAGATAAACGTGAACGCGGAATTTCTGAAAGTCCCTTTTCTTCAATTCCACTTCAGTACCATTGAGCTGCGATTCGATGATTCCAATCGAGGGATGATCGCAAGGGGTTTTCTCTAGACAATCTTTCTCTAGATAAGCGATTCCCGGAATGGTGGATTTAATGTGTGTCGCGATCACCGATGTGAATGGCACAACTCCAAGATGGTGACTCTCGGTCACAACATTCTTAGAAATATTGTAGGCGTAGTGATTTGGGTTGGCACTATAAGGACTAACCGTCGTATCTCCCTCACCTACTTCCGGATTACTGATAAGTTTTTCACCTGAAACTGCGAGGAAGCGAATCTGATTACCTTCAAAGATTTCTGAGAAGCTGTTCTCCAGGAAGAGAATTGTGGAAGAGCCGTAGCTCATGTCACTCAACTGGACCTTACCCATCGGCGATAGTGGATTGCTATTTTTGGCGGCAAGACTGAAGAGCACGCGCCTTCCGAGCTTCGCCATCTTTGAGCCGTAATAAGGAGTCGAGAGAGTAATAAACGAGTCGAGCTTTGAGTAAAGATCAGGTCTCGATTCACGGACACTGATGAGCCACAGGCTTCCAATCAGGCCGCCCTGAGAGTGCATGATCAGCGAAATTTTATCGGTGCTTGCGAAATTATTCTTCGCCAGCGTGAAATCAATGAAGCTGTTAAAGTCTTTAGCGAAATCAAAAGTCGAAAGGTTTGTGCTCTTTGTATCGTATTCGTAAGTCTGAGCAACGTTACAAGGATTAGCTCGATTGAGATACTGGTCCATTACTCCGAAGGTCTTCGCACTCCCCCCGATTCCGTGAATGAGGAAGATGTGATTCCGGGAGGCGCACTCATGGGCACGCGCGGCCCCTATAACCAGGAATAGGCAAATGATGAGTTTCAACATGAGTTCATTTTTATCACGATTGGGGTCAGTACGAAGGAACCAGGAACGAACTTCAGGGACTGTCTAAAGTTTAGTCACTGGACATTAGTGATCGAGACGCTTCTCTTTGACCGTTTTTCCTGAAATCGGGAGAACTTCGTGCAGGACGAGCTTGGTTGAAGTGAGCTTTTTATTCTGACAATGAGGGCAATAGAAAGTTGAGCGCTTCCATTTCCCGATGTGTTCCCGCTTGAGACTTCGTTCACAGTTCCGGCACTTCCATCGTTTGTAGACCTGCCAGTGTTTTCTCAGTTCGTATTTCTTTTTCCACTCGTAGAAATCTTCGCAGTAAACGCGGACAGCATGAACAATGGTTTTGATGTCGGTCGGTTTGATGTCCTCAAGTCTCGTCAGGGGATGACGTCGGAGATTGAAGAGGACTTCGTTCTTCACGATGTTTCCGGATCCCGCAAACAGAGTCTGATCAAGGAAAAGATCACAGAGATAAGTTGAAGGTGCCTTCTTCTTCACGAGGGTGCGAACGTATTTTTCGTCCCAGTCTTTTGAGAGAACATCCACCCGATGGTCGAGCACTTCAAACTGATCGGCAGCGTCCATGGAAAACGCACACGCATAAAAATACACAATGCCATTGGGAAAATCGAACTGAACTCGTGGAACGCGATCCGGTTTCGGTTCATCGATCCGGTAACTGCCGAAGAGCATGAAGTGAGTTTTGGTGACGATGTTGCCGGTGAAGAAAAAGTAAATCGTCTTCCCCCACGTCTCGATTTTTTTCAGCGTCTTCCCTTCTATATCGGTGATGGGCTGCTTACTATTTCCCGAGATGGAAACGACTTTCTTTCCTTTGAACTTCTGTAACTCTTCGCGAAGGATGACAAGTGACGGGCCTTCCATGACGAAAGCTTACTGCCCGTGATCGTCGCGGCAAGATTCAGTGAGTTATTCTTTTTTCAGATGGATATTGTCGTAGGCGGGAATTCCCCAGACAAATCCCCCATTGGCCGAGCGCTTTCCGAAAATCTGAAGGGCGCCGCCCTGAAGAATCAAACCTTCTTTAATAACAATGGTTGCCTCGTTGCGGAAAGGTGCGTTTTCAAGTCCGATTTTGAGAGCGCCCGAGAGAAAAAGTTTTCCCGTTGTGAGAGTGAGATCACGATGATCAAAAACGAGAATGCCTCTCACGTCCAACGACTTCACTGTCGCATTCGTATCAAGGAGTACAACCTGATCCTGAGGTATCACCACATGATCTGTAAACCTCGCCTCTGACCAGCGGGTAATTGGTTTCCCGGGAAGACTGATGACCGCGCAGTGAGAATATTCGCCTCTTGAACTTACGGAACTCTGGCATTCGCCCAGGCTTCCGGAAGGAAGAGTGGAACCACCTTTCTTCGCTTCATCAAGATATCCCCCGATGACACAATTCCCTTCCCCGGCGAGAAGGCTCGTTCCGTCTGGAAGATAGCAGTAGGCATTCTTGAATGGAGAATCTTCTGTTCCAGAGGCGGCAAGGCACGAAGAATCACTCAAGGAACGAAAAGGTTTTGATGCTTCTTTGCTCTGACAGGAAAAAATAAGAAAAAGAAAAATCAGTGACCTCATTGCACGGTCCCCTGGAGTTCAAGCTTTGTCCCGTCCTTAAATATGAGAGTTACGGGATGGCGCTCGCCCTTCACCAGTGTTTTTTTCAGACGAAGAAACATCAGGTGATATCCACTTGATCCCATATTAAGCTCGGTCCCCGCCTTGATGATGATTCCATCCACTGGTCTCATCTTCATCAGCCCTTCTTCTTTTTTCATGAGATGAAGTTCGGTGACGTCAGCAATCGGGGATTCCGCGCGGACAAGCTCCATATCTTTTTGTGAAAGATTCTGAATCTTCATGAGGCCCGCACTATTCGGAAGTCCGGGTGGCGGCATTTTCATCACGACATCCGTTACTGCAACTTCTTTTGCCAGGGCCTTCCTGATAGCGAGTGTGATTTTCTCACTGTTCGCGGACAGGGGCAGATAGTCCTTTGGCAATCCATCTTTTCCGAGAACGATGAGATCCGTGGTGTGATCAATGGTGTAACCAAGATCAGAAGACACTTTCACTTTCTGGAAAGTGACTCCGTAGAGTTTGGCAAACGCGCGGATCTTTTCAATGTCACCCCGGACTGCGATGAACTTCGGATGAAAGTGAGACATGTACCGCTTGAGATTTTCCTCAGTATCACGTTCCGGATCCAGATCGATAAAAACAAGTTCCACTTCGCGCAGCTCTTCCGGAGACAGTTGCCGGAAGGCCGCACCCACTGCGCTCAAAGT
>JBJMLZ010000257.1:0-16433 GCA_045805035.1 Bacteriovoracaceae bacterium | reverse complement strand
TCCGGGACTCTTTCATGATCGTGATGCTCCTCTGGATCGCGATTACTCCAAGCGTTCCTTCACCGTTGGCATCGGCGGTCCGGTAGGAAGCGGAAAGACGGCACTCATGCTTTCTCTATGCCGCGCGCTCAGGGATAAATATTCATTAGGGGCAGTCACCAACGACATCTTCACCAAAGAGGACGCGGAATTTCTCATTCGTCACGAGGCCCTCCCGAAAGAAAGGATCCGCGCGGTGGAAACCGGTGGTTGTCCGCACGCTGCGATCCGCGAAGACATCAGCCACAACATGGACGCCCTCTTGGCACTCATGAAAGATCATTCGCCGGAACTTCTTCTCGTGGAAAGTGGCGGAGATAACCTTGCTGCTCAGTATAGTCGCGAGCTGGTCGACTTCACGATTTATGTCATCGATGTCTGCGGTGGCGACAAAGTGCCTAGAAAAGGCGGACCGGGAATCACTCAGTCAGATCTCCTTGTGATTAATAAAATTGACCTCGCTCCTCACGTAGGGGCCGATCTTTCGGTGATGGATCGTGACTCAAAAAAAATGAGAGGCGAGGGACCGTTTGTGTTTGCGGAAGTCAAAGCAGGGAAGGGTGTAGACGACATCATCGCCAACATCGAAGCGACCTGGAAGAAGTCGCTGGAGAAACGAAAATGAAATCAATTTTTTTCCTGATCATCCTTGCCGCATGTGCGGATATCGAACGGCCTCATACATATCTCGTGCACGAAGACAATCAGACCTGCGAGGGAAGTTATCTCGAGATGAGTGAACAGGTGCGGATCATGCGTGAGACGACGGGAAATCTCGGTTACAGCTGCGATGCCATGCCGGTGCCACTGAAAAATGATAAAACTTATTATCGCGTTTTCTGTGATTCCGCGGGTGGGAGACTTCCGGGCCATGAAGGGATCGCTCCCGACAAGGACACCTGTAAGCTCGCCCTTGAACAGCTGAAAATTGATCCACGTCTGGGATACGGCAAGGCAACAATCCAGGCCCAGGAGGCCTCGTGGTGGGTGGCCGACTTCAAAGACCAGAGCTGTGTTCTCATCGGTCCGGTCTCGATGGAAGAGGTTGTCGTGCAGTTAGAGAAGAAGACTAAAAAAATCTGCAAGGTCGCACAGATCGACGAGACTCTGCCGGACCTCCGGACCATCGTGTGTGGGGATAAGGGGTATGTCATCACCGGCACGGAACAGCTTTGTCAGAACGTGATCTCTGCGGAGAAAAAGAGTGTTCCCCCTGCCACCGAGATCTGAGAATTTTTTTCTCTTTCAACCTTGAGCGATTCTTAAGTCAGAATTTTTTATTATCTGTCTCTGTACGAAATGGCGCCAATCATTAGAATACCGCCTAACAAGGACGGACCCATGCCTGTGAATTTCAGACTTCCTTCCGTGCTTCTCTTTGTTACTCTCATTCTTTTAAGTGTGTTTCTTCCTGCTGCACCGGCGGTGACTGGCACATCACCGATTAATGCTGCGGACACGGCGTGGATGCTCACTGCTACTGCGCTCGTTCTTTTCATGACTCCCGGCCTTTCGTTTTTTTACGGCGGCATGGTGGGAAGAAAAAATGTGATCTCAACGATGCTTCAGAGTTTTGTCTGCATGGGCATCGTAAGTCTTCTCTGGGTCATCGTGGGCTTCAGCCTTTGCTTCGGAGACAGTATCGGTGGAGTGATCGGTGATCCGCGTACGTTTTTTATGTTCCGTCATGTGACCGGGGCCACTCATGCGGCCCTTTCACCAACGATACCACTCATACTTTTTGCGCTCTTTCAGATGAAGTTTGCGATCATCACTCCGGCCCTCATTACGGGCTCGTTTGCCGAGCGCGTGCGCTTCTCCAGTTACACACTCTTCGTCTCTCTCTTTTCGATTTTTATCTATGCACCACTCGCGCATATGACCTGGCATCCGGATGGATTACTCCGTAAGATGGGTGTCCTTGATTTCGCCGGCGGCACGGTCGTTCACATGTCGGCAGGGATTGCTGCCCTCGTCGGAGCAATCTATCTCGGGAGACGGCAGAGTCATCTTTCGCGTGAACCACATCGCCCCGCCAACATTCCTTACGTGATTCTTGGAACTGGAATGTTGTGGTTTGGTTGGTTTGGTTTCAACGCCGGCTCTGCACTTGCTGCCAATGAACTTGCTTCACTTGCTTTCGCCACCACAAACACTGCTTCTGCTTCCGCCATGCTCACCTGGATTCTCCTTGATTGCCTGCGCGGACAAAAACCTTCCGCGATGGATGCCTGTATCGGTGCGGTCGTGGGTCTTGTGGCAGTGACACCTGCCGCGGGATTTGTCACGGTTGCTCACAGTCTCGCGATAGGTGCGATCGCCAGTTGCGTGAGTCACTTCGCGGTTCATTTAAAATCCCGTTCTCAACTTGACGACACTCTCGATGTCTTTCCTTGTCATGGTGTCGGCGGAATCGTCGGCATGATTCTCACCGGTGTTTTCGTGCAGGAGAAAGGACTTCTTTCCGGCGAAACACACACATTTTATGTTCATCTTCTCGCGCTTGTTGGTGTCAGCGCTTTCTGTCTGGTTTTGTCCTATGTCTTGTATGTGATCACCAACGCAATCGCTCCGATCAGAGTGGACAAAGATCACGAGCTCATCGGGCTTGATCTTTCTCAACACGCGGAAACGATTCTTTCGACCTGAGGAGAATTAGCTTGGAAAAAGACGGCTGCGGAGTCGGGTTCATCGTCTCCTTAAAGGGCGAGCGCTCAAACATTATTCTGAAACAAGGCCTTCATGCTCTCGAGCAGATGGAGCATCGGGGCGGCACGGGCCCCGGTGGAATCGGCGACGGTGCAGGCATCATGACCGGCATTCCTTTCGAGCTCTTTGGAAGAGAAGCGGGAACTTTTGCGGTGGCCTCACTCTTTGCCCCTTCGGAACCGGCGATGAAAGAATTGTCGCTCAAAGTTTTTGAAGAAACTTTCCGTCAGTTTGGTCTGAAAGTTTCCGGTTACCGCGAAGTGAAGGTGAATCCATCTGTCCTCTCACCGGACGCAATCCGGATCATGCCGTATATCACCCAGGCGATTATCGAGCGTCCCGCTCATTGCCGGACGATGTATTCCTTTGAAAGATTACTCTATCACGCCCGAATGGCGACACGAACCAAGGAGAAAGAAAATGGGATCTATCAGAAGTTTTATTTCAGCTCACTTTCGCCTCGGAACATCGTCTATAAAGCACTCTCGCGCTCTCAGGATCTGCGGGAATTCTATCCTGACCTTCAGGACGAAAATTTTAAAACAAATTTCGCTCTCATCCACCGGCGATTCTCAACCAACACTGTCTCAACCTGGGACAAGGTCCAGCCATTCCGACTTATTGCCCATAACGGAGAGATCAATACAATTGAAGGCAACAAGGCGTGGGCGATCACGCGCGAAAAGGATCTTGGCCTTCAGGCAGAGGAACTTATCACTCATAAGGGCATGAGTGACTCCGGCAATCTCAACATGATTGCCGAGGGACTTCGCTATCGTTCAAGTATTCCGAAGCTCGCGGAAACGATGGCAATTCTCATTCCACCCGCAAAAGACAGCGCGTACTATAAATTCTGGTCACGCGGAATGGAGCCGTGGGATGGCCCGGCGATGGTCGCTTTCTCCGACGGAAAATACATCGGGGCACGACTTGATCGAAATGGATTCCGTCCGTGTCGCTGGCAGAAAACAAAGGATCATTTCTGTCTCGCCTCGGAGGCAGGAGTGTTTCTTGCCAATGACGAGGACATCGTCGCCAAGGGCGCACTTTCCTCCGGAGAATCAGTCACGGTCAACGTTCTTTCCGGTGAAGTGAGCTTCCTCGATCCCGAAGAGTTTCCGGAAAATAAAAATGCCAACTTTGATCCGCAGACGATTCCGCTTGAGTACAAGGAACCGACTCCGGTGGAAGGAAATCTTCTCTCAAAACAAGCCCTCTTCCGTTATGTGAAAGAAGATGTGGAGAAATTCCTCGTGCCGATGGCGGCCGATGCCAAAGAACCATTGGGGTCAATGGGAGACACCGCCGCCCTTCCTTTTCTCTCCGATGCTCCACGCTCGATCTTTGATTTTTTCTATCAGGACTTCGCGCAGGTCACGAATCCTCCGATTGATTACATCCGTGAGAAGATCGTCACCGACATGCGGGTTTTCCTCGGAAGGAAACCCAATATCTTTGAGCCAAAGGAATTTGTCCCGCTCAAGGCGTGCCTTGAGCTTCCCGGGCCGGTGATTTCCCTCGGACAGATGGAATATCTTCGCACACTGAAAGAAAATCCTCTCTCTTATGATCTTCGTTCCGTCATCATTGATCTCACGTTTAAAAAAGGTGGATCAGTCGATGACTTCATGAAGCGCCTGGAAGAGATGAAAGAAGAAACGGTGAAGGCGCTCAAAAAAGGCGCAAGTCTTCTGATCCTTTCTGATCGCGCGGCAAGTTCTGAGCGCACTCCGATTCCTTCGTTACTTGCCATGTCTTATATTAATACGGGCCTTAATGAAACCGGCCAGCGCCTGCGTGCTTCCCTCATCATGGAAGTGGGAGACGTGAGAAATTCCCACCAACTCGCTTGTCTTCTGAGCTTTGGTGCTTCCGCGGTTTGTCCGTATCTTGCTCTGGAGACGGCGATTGCTTCCGAAGATCCAAAACTTTCTCATCTTTTCCCGCATGAGCGTGAAAAAAATCTCATCAAGGGCATGAGTGACGGCGTTCTTCGGGTGATGTCGAAACGAGGCATTTCCGTATTCCGTTCATACCAGGGCTCGCGACTGTTCACTCCCATTGGTCTCGCTGAAGACGTGCTCAATATTTTCTTCAAGAAAAAATCCAGCATCCTCGGAGGCGTGAATCTCGAAAAACTGGTGAAGATGATTACTCAGACTCCTTCTGAATCAAACGAACTTCCGGCGGGATTTGCTTTCCGTGAGCATCCAGCGATGAAAACCGGTGACCGCCATACCATGACTGCTAAACGCGCGCGCCTCATCCACAAAATGATTGAAACCGAAGACGAAGATGCGGCCTATGATCTCTTCCGGCAATTTTCCCGCGAGATCGAAGAAGTGCCGGTGGTCATCCGCCATTTGTTGAAAGTAAAAAAAGCAGAGAGCACTCCACGTGAAGTGGCGCCGATTGAAGAGATCCTGAAAACCTTCGGCTCAGGTGCAATGTCTTTTGGCGCGATCAGTGCCGAGGCCCAGCGCGATCTCATTCTCGCTTTCCGCGAGATTGGTGGGAGAAGCAATAGTGGTGAAGGCGGAGAAAATCCTTATTACGAGTCTGAGGGCATTGCCGCCTCTATCAAGCAAATTGCTTCCGGTCGTTTCGGTGTCACCGCTGAGTATTTAGTGAACGGAAAGGAAGTGCAGATCAAGATCGCCCAGGGGGCAAAACCCGGCGAAGGTGGCCAGCTCATGGGAGTCAAGGTCACTGAGGAAATCGCCAAAGCGCGTTTCACCACTCCGGGAATCGATCTTATTTCACCAGCGCCTCAACATGATATTTACAGCATCGAAGATCTGAAGGAACTCATTCATGAGATCAGGGCACTTGCACCTCACGTGAAAGTTTCTGTGAAACTCGTTGCCGGTGAAAACGTCGGTGCGATCGCAGTCGGTGTGGCAAAAGCTGGTGCGGACATCATTCAGATTTCGGGCGGTGATGGCGGTACCGGAGCGGCCTCACTGTTGTCGATGAAGCACGCCGGCCTTCCGCTTGAGATCGGACTCTTTGAAGTTCATCGCGCTCTTTGTGATAACGGCATGAGAAGTAAAGTCATTCTTCGCGCGGACGGAGGACTCTTCACCGGAAAAGATATTATCGTGGCCGCACTCTTAGGTGCAGATGAATTTGATTTCGGAAAACTCCTTCTCGTCGGCGAAGGCTGTGTGATGGCGAGGATCTGTGAGAAAAATACTTGCCCGGCGGGAATTGCCACTCATGCGCCGAAGTTCAAGGCCCTTTATAAAGGGGAAGCGAAAAAAGTCGTGCGTCTTCTGCGCGTTCTCGCGCGCGAAGTGCGGGACATCCTGAAAGACATCGGTGCGGGGTCTCTTTCTGAGATCAGAGGGAAAAATCATCTTCTGGAGGCCTCGCATCCGGAGATCCTGAAAGAAAAGAATGTGGACCTCAAAAAGTTTGTGATCGAATTCCCGGTGGTGAAAGAGATCAACGGTTTTATCCGGGAAGGAACGTCGCCGCTGAATTTTGAGATTATTAAAAACATCGGTGACCTTCACGAGTTCACGATCAGGAATGATGATCGCGCAGTTCCTGCGACTTTGAGCGGTTTGTACGCATCGAAAAGAAAAGATCTTCCGGAGAAAATCTCACTCAAGTTCCACGGCTCTGCCGGACAAGGCTTCGGTGTCTTTAACGTGAAAGAAGTAAACCTTCATCTCATTGGTGAGGCCAACGATTCCGTAGGAAAAGGCATGAGTGGCGGTGAGATTATTGTCTCCGCTCCTATCGCCGGTAGAGAGCACGATGCGATTATCGGAAACTGCGCGCTTTATGGGGCCACCGGCGGCACACTGCTCGTCGCGGGACATGTGGGTGACCGGTTTGCGGTGAGAAACAGCGGCGCCACTGCGATTGTCGAAGGTGCGGGCCTTCACGCCTGTGAATATATGTCCGGGGGTTTCGTGTGGATTCTCGGAAGTTTCAAACGCAATCTCGGCGCGGGCATGAGTGGAGGAACCGTGATTGTGAGAAAAGATGGCATCAAGGCGATCAACCACGATTCAGTCACCGAAGTGCCACTTACGCTTGAGGATGAAACAAAGCTGCGCGAGCTCGGGGAAAAATATCATAGGGGGACCGGAAGTCTCACAATGAAGGAGCTACTTTCGCAGTCACTGCGAAATGAGTTTGTAAAAATCGTTCCGAAGAAAAAATGATCAGTGAGAGTCAGCGACCTTCGTCGGTTTCTTTCTGAACTTGATGAGAAAGAGTGGCACGAAGGAAAAAGCGAAGATGATCATGATGATCCAGATGAGCTGGATGAAGTTCATGATAAAGACTTGCCCATTCACACGTCCTTTCATGGCAGTGAGGGCGGCGTGATAGGCGTCAGTGAATCCTACTCCGGATTTTGACATGAAGGCAGACATCGAGCCAAAAAACGCAGACTGCGTGTTGGGATTAAGAAGCGAAACATTCGAGACCAGATCAATGTAATTCTGGTGTCCGCGACTGGACATTAGTGTACCCACGAGCGCAATCCCGATCGATCCCCCGATCTGACGGAAGAGATTGAGGAGCCCAGACACCTGGCCCATGTTGATCCCTTCAAATTGCGAGATGATCGAAGAATTGATCGGAACAAACAAAAACGCGAGCGCGAGTCCTCGCACGTAAAGAATGTGAAGAATGTTGTCCTGACTTGAGTCGGGAGACAGCTGGGTCAGAAGGTACTGACATAAAAGGATCATGCAGATCCCGAACCCAATCAGTTTTTTCGGACTCACTCCTTTCATCATGAGATTCCCCGCCACCGGCATCAGCATCGCGGTTAATATCGATCCCGGAATGAACAGCATCCCGGTCTGAGTGGCGGTGTAATGGAAAACCGTATCGATGAAAACTGGTAAGACAAAAATCAAAGCATAGAGAAAGAATCCCAAGAGTCCCATGAGAAGGACGCCATTGGAGACAACTCCGTCTTTAAAGAGCCGGACGTTGATTACGGGATTTTTTACCCGCAGTTCCCACCACACAAAGAGCGGAAGGCAAACGGTGCAGGTGGCGACACAGGCAGTGATGGCATTTGATGAGAACCAATCGTCGGCTTCACCACGCTCAAGTGCAAATTGAAGACAGCCAATGCCGAGACAAAGAAGAATGAGACCGATGGTATCAAAGCTGTTGTCATGCTGTTCATCACTCGCATGTTTTTCGCGGTCAAATATGACGGCAGAACCAAGAATGAAGGCGAAAACACCAAGGGGAAGATTGATATTGAAGATCGAGCGCCATCCGAAGTTATCCGTAAGATAACCACCAAGCACGGGGCCCAAGGCAGGGCCAATCATGACACTCATGCCGAAAATAGCACCTGCCATACCTGCTTTTTCCCTCGGAAACTGCTCATAAATGAGAGTTTGCGAAGTCGGAAGAAGGGCGCCGCCGGCAAGGCCTTGAAGAATTCTGAAAATCGTCAGCACTTCCAGGTTCGGAGCGAGGCCACAGGCCACGGAGGTGAGAGTGAAGAGCGCGATACAACCAAGATAATATTTTCTGCGCCCGATTTTTTCCCCAAGCCATGCCGAGAGCGGCAATACGACAGCGTTCGCAATCGCATAGCCGGTGACGACCATGGAAATATCTTCGAGTGTCGCGCCGAGGTTTCCCATCATGGTGGGAAGAGCGACGTTCACGATAGAGGTGTCGATGATCTCAAGAAGAGAAGCGAGCACCGCTACGAAGATAATGAGGGGAGAGCCTTTATTCACGGCGGACCTTGACCTCTACGGAGAGGCCGGCGCGCAGAAGTTCACTGTCTTTTTCACTGATGTTCTCGAGAACTATTTTCACCGGAACACGCTGAACAACTTTGGTGAAGTTACCGGTTGCATTGTCGGGAGGAAGAAGCGTGAAGGTCGCACCGGTGGCGGCAGAAAGACTCTGAACTTTTCCTTCAAAGTCGCGTCCGGGAATGGCATCGACTTCAATTTTTACAAAGCTTCCGATTTTGATATGAGCAATTTCTGTTTCCTTGAAGTTCGCCATCACCCAGCGCTCGCCGGAATCAACGAAACCAAAAAGAGGAATGCCGGGAGCAGCAAGCTGACCGGGTTCAACCGATTTCTTCGCAATGAATCCGCGCGAAGGAGCAATGACCTTCGTGTAATGAAGATTCAGTTGCGCTTGCTCAAAGCGGGCCTTCACCGCTTCGTCACGCGCTTTAGATTCATTATAATTTTTCAGGGCAGTGTCGTATTGCTGACGGGAAATTGCTCCACTTTGAAAGAGTGATTGAAGACGAGTGTAATTGGAAGAGGCCTCAGGCAGTCGCGCTTCCGCTGAACCAAGTTCTCCCTTGGCGATCGCGAGAGCATTTTCATAATCACGCGGATCGATTTCGGCGAGGACCATTCCCTGCTCAACCTTGTCCCCCTCATTCACATAAACTTTCTGAACGTAGCCTGCAACTTTCGGGGCGATCATCACTGAGTGCGCCTGAAGTTGAGCGTTGTCAGTTGTCACCCAGGTGAAATGTTCGTAGAGAAAAATGCTGGCGATGACCGCACAGACAACTCCGACGACGATGAGGATTTTCTTCTTCTTATCCATATATTTCCTTTTTCATTCCAATCAAAGATAGCGGCGACCTTCGGCGAGCTGAAGTTCAATGAGAGCTTCGATAGCACCGAGCTGGGCACGGACGGCATCTGCGCGCGAGCGTGAAAGATCAAGTTCAGCATCGAGAAGTTCGTTGTCGGTTCTTGCACCCACGCGTTTGCCTTCGCGGGCAAGGCGGACACTCTCCTCAGAGCTTTTGATGTCTTGGAGACGGGCCTGATAGACGTGGCAAAGAGTCTTAAATCTTCGTGACCAGGTTTCCACGTCACGAACGGCGCCGATGCGGCCCTTACGTAATGAGGATTCCGATTGCAATTTTCTTTCGATCGCTTGTTTTGCCTGCGAATGAGAGACAAGTCCGTCAAAGATATTCCAGGTCATGAGAAAACCCACTTGCCGCGAGTTCCGGTAAGAAGACCAGTCATTCAACCCCTGCGAGAGGTTGTTGTAAAAGTTGTAGTTGGCGAAGAACGAGAACTGCGGAACCCAGTAACGATTCGCGGCCGCGCGTTCATTTTCCAGAGCAATACTTTGGAGCTGAAGGGAGCGAAGGTCGGAACGATCAGATTCACCGCGCGCACGCTGAAGAACTTCGGGCCTGGGTACCGGAAGTTCTCCGACAATTTCTCTGTCTTCCTTTTCGTGGCCAAGGCTCTGCGCGAGTCTTTGTCGTGTGAGAATGATGGCATCTTCTGCATCTTCCAGATCGGTATTGGCCTTGCTCACCTGGACCTGTACGCGAAGAACATCAAAGTTAGTTGAGAGTCCGGATTTCCGGAACAGATGCGCGTCCTTTTCATGTTGCTGGAGAACTTTCAGGTTCTGAGTTGCAACAATCCTGAGCTGGGACGCCGCGAGGGCGCGATAGTAATTGAGAGTGACTTCCATTTCCGTCCGGAACTTATCCCAGTTGAGATCTTCCTGGGCAGCGTCTGATCTCGAGCTTGCCGCCTGATAATGATTGGTCGACGCGAATCCGTCAAAGAGCGGAAGCTCCGCCATGATATTGGCCTGTGAGTTCGGAAAAATGGACGGGAAGACCACCGGAGCACCATTCAGATTCAGATTGATGAACTGGTATTTTTTATCGGTGAGGTAATTGGCGTTTGCTTTCAGACGGGGGAGGAAGCCGGCGCCGAAGGCCTCGAGTTTTCCCCAACGGGCCGCCTCTGCACGGGATTTGGCGGAGGCAATGTCGGGAGAATCAATATTCACTTCCCGGAGAGCGGTGTTCAGATCGAGTTCTTCGGCATGAGAAAGGGAGACGCCGACTAACGCAGAAAGAATAAGCATGAATCGCAACATGAATGACCTCAACTAGAAAAGACGCTATCACAAATTAGTTTGCGCTACAAACTATTTGTGGTACAAACATATATCATCATGGCTAAAAAGAACTTAATCGCCGAACATATTCCGAAGTCTGTTCATCCTTTGTTCAAGGATAAGCTGTGTTACTCGGTCTCAAAAACTGGCATTCTTCTTCGTATACTCCTGGAAAATTCCCTGAAGGAGCACGATCTCATGCCCCCACAAGTGGGGATACTCTATATCCTGAGCGGAGTCGGACATTACAATCAGGTGCACCTCGGGCAGGAGATGAGTATCGATAAGGCGAGCATGGTGAAATACCTCGATGGCCTTGAGAAGTTAAAGTTCGTCGAGCGCATCACGGATACCCAGGATCGTCGTGCCAAGCTTGTGCACATCACCGCTCTAGGAAGAAAGTTCGCCAAAAAGATTGCCGCCAAACACGCGGAGCTTGAAGAGAAATTCCTCGAAGGTTTCACGAAAACCGAAGTCGAAACGTTGCGAAAGCTCATGCCACGGCTCATGGCCTCGGTCATCAACTGCCTCGAAGATCGCCGTCTCTAATCAAATGAAACAATCAAAGAAGTCCCCACAAACCAGGAGCGCCCGAGATCTCGACGCCAACTGGTATCGTTGAAACGCTGGCCTTCGCTGAGACTCCGGTCAAACGAAAGTCCACTCTGTAATTCCGCCACTAAATTCAATGCCAAAATCTGTCGGGCGTGAGCGTAGATCCTGCGCTCATTGAAAAAAAGCCGGTCACGGATATTGGTGCGGTCTTCCCGCAAAAACGTCTGCTGAATGTTGGCGAAGTTGATCCCCGCCTGAGTTCTTCCCGAAAAAAGATAAGTCGCACTCGCTTTGATGTTAGTGAGGAAAATCGAAGCGGAGTAGAGCCATTTTTTTGATGGCGTCCACTGGAGACTCATGAAGGGAAGTCCGAACATCCCGGTGAATGTTTCCTTCTTCATAAAGTAAATAAACCCTGGAATGGGAATGTAGTTTCCGATCGGGGAGTTGTTAGAAAGAAACACAGTATACATCCACAGCGAGTCCTGGGACTTTGGCGTCGGAACGTAAAAGCTATTCACAGTGAAAATGAATTCGCGTCTTGTTGCAAACGGATGATCGGAAGCCGAACCGATTGATCCGCGTAATCCATAAATTTTTTTACTTTCGGTCGTGGCCGAGTATTGTCCGCCTGCCTCTACACGATGAAGCTCACTCACGGCATGGCCATTGGGCACACTTACTGCCTCATTCAGCTGAATGGTTCCCGCAGATAAGGAAGAGGTAAAAGAGCTGTGATCTTTTTTCCAGAGCGGAGAATTGAGACCGATTTTTCCCTGATTGATGACGGTCGGATTTCCTTCATAGGCCCAGTTGCCTTCCACGGTCAGGACTTTTTTTTGCGGAGGAATGAGTCCGAGGCTTCCCATCACACCGCCGAAACCTGACAGCCCAGACCCGCGCACCCCCGTATCTTTTACCAGCTGATTCACGCGAAGGAGCTCTTCCCGGCATTCAAGTGACAGGTCATCGCGATGAGAGACAAGACAGGAGAATTTTGAGAGCTCCGTTTTCTCATCGGGGCAAAACTTTGCCAGTTCCGACGCACAGGGATCAGTTGCCCGCCCTTCGGCGGCGATCAGGAAAACGAAAAGGCCCAAAAAGAACGTGCGACAAGTCATGATAATCATTCTACTTTATGTTAGTCGAGATTTAAACACTTGTTTGAATAAGGAAAAATTCATACACTGGATTTCAAACGTTCGTTTGAATTCATTTTTTTAGGATTATATGCCACTACTTTTACTTTCTCTGCTCTTTTTCATGAACTTCAAGGCCTTCTCGCAGACGATGTCTCTGGAAGATTTTCTCGTCGAAGTGGAGACCAAAAACGGTGGAGTGCGCGGAACAAAAATTTCTTCACAGGCCAAGGCACAGAGAAAAGATGAAGGGACATTGTTTTTCAAACCTTCATTTTTCCTCACCGGTGAGTACATGGATGATCAGCGTCCAACGATTGCTCCGGTGTTTCAGGGGACGCAGACGTTACGTCACACGGTGAAGGCGGGTCTGCAGCAGAATCTTCGCACCGGTACGCGCGCGGCGATTAGCTACAACTACTACAAGACTCAGATCAACGGCGCTTCACCTCAGTTTCTTCCCAACAGTTTATTCTTTGATGTGCAGCCAATGCTTGAAGTCACTCAGAGTTTGTGGCGAAACTGGCTCGGTAAAGAGTTTGAGGCGACTGAGATCGCGCAGAATGAAGCGACGAAAGCGCAGAGATACCAGGAAGATTTCAATTACAAGCAGCTCATAATGAACGCCAAGAACTCTTACTGGCGTCTTTACTTTGCCCAGCAGGTTCTGAAAGTTCAGAAGGAAAGTCTTGATCGCGCGGAAAAACTCCGCGACTGGAACCGCGGTCGCGTAAGAAGTAATCTCGTCGATGAAGCCGAGCTTCTTCAGGCAGAAGCAAATCTCCAGAGCAGGGAAGTGGAGTATCAGGCTGTCCTTGATGAAATTGAAACTGCCGAGCGCGAGTTCAATTCCTTCCGCGAAGGACAAGGCAAGATGGATCTCATGGCGGATCCGGAGATCGAAAGTAAATACATTCTCACCGCACGCATGCCGCAGAAATCCGGGATTCGCGAAGACGTTCTCGCCACGATTGCTGCTGACCGCGCGGCGGAAGCGCAAGCGGAGCTCGGAAGAGAAAGAAACAAGCCGAATTTTGAATTCTACGGAAGTTACTCGATTAACGGCCGCGATAAGCAGTACTCAGATGCCCGTCAGCAGGCCTTCGGCGCCACTCGTCCGATGTCGGTCATGGGTGTGAGATTCACCACTCCGCTGGATTGGGGCGCTCTCTCGGGATACCGCGAATCCTACGATAAGGAGAAAATCGCCTCGGAAATGAAGATGAAAAGAAAAAGTTTTGAAGTGGATCGCGAGTGGGAAATTCTCACCGAACGCTTTGAAAATTTCTCGAATCGCCTTCGTCTCACGCAAAAACTTGAACAGGTCCAGGAAAGAAAATATCAGACTGAGCGCCAGCGCTATCGCCAGGGAAGAACGACAACGTTCCAGGTGCTTCAGTTTGAGCAGGACTTTGCCAATGCTCAGCTCTTGAAACTCAGAAATGAACGCGAGCTTATTATCGTCTACAACCAACTCATGCTCTTTGCCGGAGACCAACAATGAATCCTTCTGACCCGAAACAAATTGGTACCGGCTTTTCGTTTGCCAAGCTCTCGATCAACCGGCCGATCTTCATCACCTGTGTCATTCTTCTCACCCTCATCACAGGTTATATTTCTTTGCGTTCACTACCGGTGGATCTTTTCCCGGATGTGACGTTTCCGGTTGTGACAGTCACAACTCCTTATCCAGGCGCGGGCCCGAGAGAAACCGAAACTCTCGTCTCTAAAATTTACGAAGAAGAATTCGCGACCATCTCTGGTGTAAAAACGATTCGATCGATCAACCAGGAAGGTGTTTCGATTGTCGTCGCGGAATTTAACTTCAAGACCGACATCAAGTACGCCGAGCAACAGATCCGCGACAAAGTGAGTTCTGCAAAATCAAAACTTCCGGATGACGTTGAAGAATCTGTGATCAGAAGAGTAGATCCCTCCGATCAACCAATCGTCGTCGTTTCACTTACTGCTGATCTTCCCGAGGCGGAACTCTTTGACCTTGCGGATAATGTCGTGAAACCGAAGTTTGAACAGATCGCGCAGGTGGGTCTTGTGGAAATTATCGGTGGGCGCGAGCGCGAAATTCTCGTGGACCTTGATCTCAATAAAATGAATCAGCGTCAGGTTTCCGCGATTCAAGTGAGTGATTCTCTCGGTCGCGCAGGTGCGAATATTCCTTCAGGGAAAATCGATGTCACTGCCAAGAAAGAAACTGTCTTCAGAACCGTCGGCGAGTTCCAGACTCTGAAAGAAATGGAAAATACCATCGTTCAGTTTTTAGGCAACGACGTTCCGACGGTCCTCTCTGACGTCGCGACTGTTCGCGAAGGTTTGAAGGACGAAAAAAATATTGCGATCGTAAATGGCAAGCGCTCACTCTTCCTCCAGGTGTATCGTCAGTCGGGTGCCAACACGGTTCAGGTGGCTGACAATATTGTCAAGCGTACAAATGAACTCAATGCCCAGCTCGGAAAAGGGGCGAAGGCGAGTGCGCTTACGGTGGTACGTGATGGCTCGAAGGCGATTCGCGATAATATCTATGACGTTCAGGAATCAATCTCAATTGGTATTGTTCTCACTATTATTGTGGTGTTCTTCTTTCTCGGATCCTTCCGCTCGACGATCATCACTGGTCTCGCTCTTCCGAACTCACTTTTAGGTGCGTTCATCCTTCTTGCGATCGCGGGTTACACGGTGAACGTGATGTCATTACTTGCGCTTTCACTCGCAGTGGGACTTCTCATCGATGATGCGATCGTTGTGCGGGAAAATATTTTCCGGCATCTTGAAATGGGGAAGGACCCGAAAACTGCCGCCGTCCATGGAACCAATGAGGTGATGCTCGCCGTAATCGCGACTACGTTGACGGTTATCGCGGTATTTGGACCGATCGCTTTCATTTCCGGAGTCGTGGGGCAATTCCTCCGGCAGTTCGGAATGACGGTTTGTTTTGCTCTTATCATTTCTCTTTTTGATGCGATTACGATTGCACCGATGATGTCGGCCTACTTTGCGGGTAAACTTGGTCATGGCCACAATCAGGCGACGAACACTCTCTATGGCAAAACCATTGGAAGAGTTCTCCGTGGCTTTGACCGCTTCCAGACTTTCCTCGAAGATACGTACGTGCGTATTCTTCGCTTCACCCTTGCGCATCCTCTGAAAGTGATGGCGCTGGGACTTGTGATTTTTATTTTGAGTATTGCTTCATTAAAGTTCGTTCCGAAAACATTCATCGCCCCTCAGGACTATGGGGAGTTTGCGATTGATCTCGATCTTCCGCCGGGAACAACTCTTCAGGAGATGGAACGTGTTTCGCGCCAGGTGGATACGATTCTCAGAAAGCATCCTGAAGTCGCAATCTCCGTACTCACGGTCGGGACCAAAGAAGGCGAGGCGAACAAGGCAAACTTCTACGTGCGCCTGGTTCCGAGTGAAAAAAGAAAAATCAACACCATTGGCTTTAAGGCGCTCATGAGAACTGAGCTCAAAGATTTTGCGTATGCCAACTTGAGGGTTGGTGACTTTGACTTTGTTGCTGCTGGCATGCGACCGTTCAACGTTTCTATTCAAGGGAATGATGAAAAAGAACTTGAACGAATTTCCACGATGGTTTTTGAGAAACTCAAGAATCATCCTGCTCTCACCGGTGTCGATCTTTCTTATCGTCCGGGGAAACCTGAGTTTCAGGTCGTGCCGGACAGGACAAAGGCGGAACGCCTTGGTGTCTCCACAAACATTCTGGGTCTGGAACTGCGAACCCTCATCGAAGGTCAAACACCTGCGGTTTATCGCTACCAGGGTGAGGAGTATGATATCCGCGTGCGTCTGCGTGAAGATCAACGAAATCTTCAGCGCGAGTTCAATCGCATCTCGATTCCGAATATCAATAACCGTCTCATTCCACTCTCAAGTGTCGTGAATGGAGTGGAGACCACGGGCCCTGCGAACATCACTCGTCAGGATCGTGCGCGCTACTATCAGATCGCGGCCGATATTGCGCCGGATGGCCCGGGCATGGGTGGGGCCATGGCGGACGTGACGAAGATGTTCCAGAACGATATCAAACTTCCGGAAGGAATC
>JBJMLZ010000256.1:0-3207 GCA_045805035.1 Bacteriovoracaceae bacterium | reverse complement strand
TCTCGAAACGCATTCACAGCTTCATGACGTGAAGCCATTACTTTTCATTCCGGTGTCAGTTGCCCACGAGCACGTTCCGGAAGAAAAAGCTCACGCGCGCGAACTTGGCGGTGGAAAAAAAGTTCCTGAGTCGGGAGCGCAGCTCTTTAAACTCTTCAAGCTTTTCAATAAACGTCTCGGCACCATTCATCTTCATTTCGGTGAAGGAATCGAAGTGAATGGCTTCACCGGTGACCTGAAACTTGCGACTCAGAATCTTGCGTTCGAGTGTTTCCGCGCCGTCGGCAGAAACATGCCGATTACACCTTCATCACTTCTCGCTCTCATCATGCTCGATGAACCGTCGGGTGCGCTCACCTGGAAACAGATTGAAGAGCGCGCGATGGATGTGATTGAGTATGCGCGCGCCCTCAAGATCCCGATGACTCCGACATTATCGTGTGAAAATTTCCGCGACTCACTTCGTTCGGCACTTGATATGTTCATCGGAAATAAAAAAGTCGAAGTCCTGAAGCGTGAAAAGCTCAATCAGGTGTTCTATGCGATTCAATCTGAGCGACGCGTGGAACTTCTCTTCCACAAGAACATGATCCTTCATCACTTCCTCGTTCCGTGTATCATCAACTCCACCTGGTTCAACGTGTTCAACGGCTCCATCAAAGATGGTATGCAGCTCACGCGCTTCCTGATGAACAAGAGAAAGGAACTGAAGTACGAGTTCTATCTCCCGACGAATAAGGAAATGATTCGCGAAGCTCTCAACGTGATCTCTTACTGCCTTGGCAGAAGAATCGAATCACTGGAAGAAACCATGAAGCTTCCGGCGCAGGATCTCTTCCAGATCGCGACTAAAGTGAGACGCTTCTCCACCGCACTCTCATATCTCTACGAGGCCTACTATATTTCGTGTCTCGCCGTGAAATATCTCGCGAACGAAAACTTCACCGTTGACCGGTTTGTGTCTGTTGCCAAAGAATTAAATGATCTCGAGCAGGAACACGGCCGCGTGGTGAAATATCCCGAAGCCTTCGCAGTACCGATCGTGAAAGATACTCTCGTTTATTTCCAGAATGCGCGGATCATCCAGAAAAATGAAGACCGCACGTTCAAGGTGGTCGATTCCGCCAAGCTCGATGAGACGATTGAAAAATTCATCCATGATCTCAACGATCAGGTCGCGATCAATCTCAAATTCAATAAGGCCCTCCCGTGATGACGGTTCTCCCCAACATGCGGCTTCTCGGCACGACTTCCGATCAGGAAGGAAGAGACTGGGATCAACTCGTGCGCAAAATTGATTATCTTGCGGAGGCACAGAATTTTGATCTTGCCGAAGAAACAGTCGTGATCGAATTTCGGGAAGGCACTGCTTTTGTTTTCCGGCCGGTGATTGGCGGCATCCGTGAACTTTCGGCTCCATGGCTTCTCGTTGACCGCGTGGCGGGCCAAACCGATGTCCAGGCGCTCAATGAAAATAACTGGGATGACCTCCTGGAAAAAGTCGAAACACTCCGTCCGGAAAACGCGGAGGGCTTCACGCTCTTACTGAAACGAAGAATGGCGCCGGAGCTGAAACTTTCCGTCGAGGTGTTCTTCAGCTTTTTTTAGTTTGTCGTCCAACAGCAGGTGATGGTATTTTTGGAAAAAATGATAAGACCCCGAAACGTAATGGAGGTGGGTTATAAGCGATAAAGTCCAGGAGCCGCGGGTAAACGAACGCATCCGTGCACACGAAATCAGACTCATTGGTGACGATGGGAAGGCCTATGGAGTGGTAACACTTGCGCAGGCGAGACTCATGGCCGACAGTGAGGGATTGGACCTCATCGAAATTTCCCCGAATGCCGTACCTCCAGTCGTTAAGATGATGGATTACGGGAAATACAAGTACCAGATCCAGAAGAAGCTCGCCGAGGCCAAGAAGAAGCAGGTGGTCATCGACGTCAAAGAAATCAAATTCCGCCCAAATATTGAAAAACACGACCTTGATACGAAGGTTGGCCATATCGAAAAATTCCTGGAGAAAGGCGATAAGGTAAAACTCCTTATGCAGTTCCGTGGTCGGGAAATGGCCCATAAAGAAATCGGTCTCGCTAAATTCGATGAAATCATGAAGGCGGTCCTCGAAAAAGGCGCCGTTATCGAATCTCCGGCGAAAATGATGGGGAACCGTTGTATCGCCATGGTTGCGCCCGGGAAAACCGCTAAGAAGTAATATTCTCCGAGGGAAATCTACGGATTTCCCTCAAATGCCCCCCTAAAAATCCTTTTCTTTCGTACTATTCCCGTGTTAACTTCATCCACTCTTTTAGAAAACAGACATTTTTTAGCTTTAGGAGCTTTATATGGCGAAGATGAAGACTAAACGTGCAGCTGCCAAGCGTTTCAAGGTAACTGCTACTGGTAAGATTAAATTCAAGAAGGCCCACCTTCGTCACAGACTCGTAAGCAAGTCTAAGAGAGCTAAGAAAGATAAAGGTACTCCAGGATATGTACACTCTGGTGATTACGATAATGCAGCTAACTGCATCCCTTACTTAGTTTAATTTTTTACTGATCGCGCCTCTGGCGCGAATTTATAAACTGTCGAGAGTAGTGAAATAGGGTTAAGCGACGAAATGTCCCCCTACGAACGAAGAAGGAGGCCATCATGGCACGAGTCAAGCGCGGGTTTAAAGCTCGCCAACGTAGAAACAAAGTTCTTAAACTGGCGAAGGGATTCCACTTCGACCGTCGTACGAAGTACAAGCATGCTTCTGAGACAGTTCGTCGCGCTCTCCACTACGCATTCATCGGTCGTCGTCTCCTGAAGCGTGACGTTCGCAAGCTTTGGATCGTTCGAATCAATGCTGGCGCTCGTATGCTTGGCACTTCATATTCTCAGTTCATTTCTGGGATGAAGAAGAAGAACATCACTGTGAACAGAAAGATGCTCTCGGACCTCGCGATCCACGACTTCAACGCTTTCAAAGCGATCTACGAAGCCACAAAGTAATCTGAATTTCCGAAAGGGCCGCGAAAGCGGCCCTTTTTTTTTGCCCGGAAATTGAGACAATAGTCTCATGAAAAAAATCATTATCATTGGTGTCGTTTGTGTCGTGGCGATTATTCTCGCTGCAACTTTCCTTTCTTCTTCTCAGGTCGCTGAGAATGGAGAAGGAAGTGATCAACAAACAGGCGTGGCCGAAAAAATCAAAACCGGTTTCC
>JBJMLZ010000255.1:0-8026 GCA_045805035.1 Bacteriovoracaceae bacterium | reverse complement strand
AAGCGAACGAATCACATCAAGTGAAACGAGAAGATTTTTATGAATGATCCGCTCATCCATACAAAGTGGAAGCATGGAAAGAATCATCTGCCCGAAGCAGTCATATTGTTTCTGATAATAGGCCGCGTTTCCGATGCGGACCGGGCCGTTGCCCTGGTAGCCTTTCAGAGGAATTTCAACCTCAGGGATCTCAGCTTCACCGTTGATCTTGTACATCGGCTGAAGTGTGCCGAGATTGTTCATTACGTTGTGAAGGAACTGCAGATATTTTTCGGCTTCTTCGAAGTGCCCAAGTGAGTTGAGTGCACCAAGTGAGAAATAAGAATCCCGCAGCCAGCAGTAACGGTAGTCCCAGTTTCTTCCGGAGCCTGGATATTCAGGAAGAGAAGTTGTGCCGGAAGCGATGATCGCACCCGTGTCTTCAAACTGATGAAGCTTAATCGTAATCGCAGAACGAATGACTTCTTTTTGGAAGTTTGGCGGAATGTACGTTTCCTTCACCCAGCTGCGCCAGTACTCCATCGTCTTATAATAAAACTCTTCGTACGTTTCACGCAGTGGAGACTCAAACGGTTCCCCGCCTGAAAGCACGAGATAGAGGTCTTCCGTGAGATTGAAATCGCGTTTCTCTACAATGTAGGACTTGGTTGCATTCGTTGTAAGTCTCACCGGGAAATGGAGATTCCTGAAATTGATGTGATTACTTCCGACGAAACTATCCGGCTTCGCTTCTCCGTAATACCCACGAGGCTCACAGATGAGTTTCACACGTGGCTGGCCTTTGATCCGTTTGATCTTGCGGAAGAATTGAAGTGGCTTGTGAAAGCGGTCAAAGTTATTAAATCGTGGAGCGAAGTCGATTACTTCAAATGATCCGTCTTCACACACGAAGCTCGTGATGATGATCGCCGTGTTTTCGACGTATCTTTGCTTCGTTGTAAACTTTGTCTGAGGGCAGATTTTAAAACATCCGCCTTTCTCATCGTCGAGGAGTCCCCCGAAGACAAAACTTGAATCCATATAAGGCCAGCAGAGCCATTCGACGCCGGAGTCTGCAGCGACGTAAGCGAGGAAGTGACAGTTGCCGGTGATACCAAGGTTGTAGCGATGTGCCTTCTTCATCATTAGAGTTTAGATTATTATCCGTTTCGATTCAATCACGGAGGAACACGATGTCCCGCTGCCTTCTTATCAGTAACCGATTACCAATCACATATGATGGAAAAATTAATAACTTCAAATCAAGCTCAGGTGGACTTGTGTCCGCAATCAAGGGACTTGATGCAGAAGTTGTAGGAAGAGAGTTTGAGTGGATGGGAATACTCACCGATGACATAGCGGGTGAGTTAATTGAAAAGGCACGTCAGACCCCTGCAGGAAACTTGCGTTGTCATCCGATCGTCGTACCGAAGGACGCTTATAATCATTACTATAACGAGTATTGTAACAATGTGATCTGGCCGCTTTTTCACTATGAAAGATCTCTCGTCATGCATTCTGAGAGAGGATGGCGAAGTTACTGCCAGATTAATCTTCTCGTTGCAGAAGCAATTCTCGCTGAGCTCCGTCCGGATGACATTGTATGGGTGCACGACTTTCATCTGATGCTTGTGCCGGGAATTCTCAAGGCGAAAAATCCGAAAGTAAAAATCGGATTCTTCCTTCACATTCCTTTTCCGAGCTCGGAAATCTTCCGCGAGCTTCCGCAGAGGAAGGAAATCCTGCAATCGCTTATTAAAGTAGATCTTATGGGTTTCCATGATCTCTCTTACATGAATCACTTCCGAAGCTCACTTCAGCGCGTGCTTGGTGAAATCAGCATGCCGGAGCGGGCCCTCGGTGCGTATCCTATTTCCATTGATGCCCATCACTTTGAAGATCTCGCCGACACCCCGGAAACAAAACAATTCATCGATAAATATAAAGAGAACAAAAAAAACATGAAGTGGATCCTGGGTGTGGATCGCCTGGATTACATCAAGGGCCTCGTGCTGAAACTGAGATCTTTCAGGAAACTCCTGAAGGAATTTCCTGAAGAGCGCGGAAAAGTGCAGCTGGTTCAGATCGTGATCCCTTCGCGCACGGAAGTGCCGGAGTATCAGAAGTTGAAAGCGAAGATCGAACAGCTCGTCTCGAGCATCAATGGTGAATTCGGGACACCTGCTTACATGCCGATCTCTTATCTTTATCATTCAGTATCTGAGCCCGAGCTCTCCGCCCTCTATCAGCTCTCGGAAGTTCTGCACATTGGTTCCACCCGCGACGGAATGAACCTCGTCTCGCTTGAGTACATCGTGTCCCAGAAAGAAAAATATCCGGGCGTCGTTCTCCTCTCCGAGTTCACCGGTGCCCACTCTACTCTTTCGTATGCCATGTCGATCAATCCATGGAACGTGGGCGAGACGGCGAGAAAAATGAAAGAGGCGTTGGACCATCCGGAAGTGAAGAGACGTGGAGAGATTTCCGCGATGAAAACGTTCCTTCATCGCTACAACTCATCTGAGTGGGCGAGAATTTTCCTGAGAGACCTCACTTATATTCCTCAGGAAAAGAACGCGGTCATTCTCCCGCAGGATGGAAAGTTCCCATGGATGAATATCCTCAGTGGGAAGCGCATTGTGATATTCTGTGACCTGGACGGGACTCTCGCGCCAATCTCCACACTTCCGAGTGACGTTCGCCTTCTCCCTCCCACCATCAATATATTGAAACAGCTTTCGGAAACCAATGCTGAGTTTATTGTTGTTTCCGGTCGTGACCAGGAATTCCTGGAAGACCAGTTCCTCCAGAATGATTTCCATTTCCCGATGGCCGCCTGTCATGGGGCCTATTTCTATTCACCGGTCGAAGAAGAATGGGTTAACCTCGTGTCTCACGATCCACTAAAATGGAAAAGTAACGTGATGGAGATCCTGAAACTTTATACTTCACGAACGCCAGGGAGCTTTATCGAGGACAAGGGCCACGCAGTCACCTGGCACTATCGTAATTCTCCGTCAGAGTTTGCCGACTTCCTCGCTAACAAACTGACGTTTGAGCTTGAAGAAACTCTTACCAATCAACCCGCGCAGGTGAAGAAAGGTAAAAAAGTAATCGAAGTGAGATCGGTCAACGCCAACAAAGGATACTTTGTCGAGCAGTGGCTCTCGCGTACGGAATATCTGCCGGACATTGTGATCGCTATCGGCGATGACACAACCGATGAGGATATGTTCGACGTTCTTCAATCGCGCACAGACGTTAAATCTTTTTGTATCAAAGTGGGTAAGGAGAAGTCTCTTGCACGGTATTCTCTTCCGGACCAGTCACGCGTGGGAGATTTCCTCGATAATCTCGTCGTGAGTCTGAGACAGCATGAAGCAGTTGTTTCCTAATCCCGTCGTCCTCTGGGCGGGCATTTCGCTTCTCGTTTATCTTGGCCTTTACGGGCTGAAGAAAATCCTCACTACGCGTATGTCGAAGTTTAAGTGGGATGAAATCGTCGTGCACACGATGGAGCAGACGACGCATCTGTGGATGGTTGGTACGGCGATGTATGTGGCAGCAAGTTTTGTTCCTCACGATAAAAGCTGGAACAAAACATTAGATACGTCATTTTTCATTCTCTCGATGATCCAGGTAGCGATCTGGTCCAACTATCTCATCGACAAGTGGATCATGATGTCGATCAACCGGAAAACGAGAAGTAACCCGGCGGCGGCGAGTTCCATCAGTCTCATTCAGGTCCTCACCAAAATCTTCATCTTCTCTGCCCTTCTCCTTTTCACTCTCAATAATCTCGGAATTAAAATCACCACGATCCTCGCGGGTCTCGGGGTCGGTGGTATCGCCGTCGCACTCGCCCTGCAAAGAATCCTGGGGGATCTGTTCTCTTCCCTTTCGATCGTTATGGATAAGCCATTTGTGGTAGGAGATTTTATCGTCCTGGATCAGTACATGGGTGAGGTCGAGCGCATCGGTCTTAAGACGACTCGTCTCAGGAGCCTCGGTGGGGAGCAGATCATTATTTCCAATTCTGATTTACTCTCGACGAGAATCAGAAACTATAAGCGGATGCATGAACGAAGAGTGATGTTTGCACTATCCCTCCCTCTCACCACCAAAGGCGCTGATATGAGGAAAGCGGTTTCCCTCATTCAGGCCGTCATCGCTTCAAAGGAAAAAGTTCGTCCGGAAAGATGCCACTTCATGAGCATCGGAAAAGTTTCCATGGACATCGAGGTGGTGTATTACGTTTTGACAGACGATTATAATACCCACATGAATATCCAGCAGGACATTCTCCTCGATATTCAGAGAATATTTGAGGCGGAAAATCTGTCTTTTGCCCGTCCAGTTCAGACTGTGACCGTAGAACCGCAGGAATTCATCATGCGAACGGAAACCGCATCAAATCCCGACAAAGAACAACGTCAATCTGTGAGCTAATAATTACACATTCGCTTGTTTAATAGTCGGGTTCCCTGTTAGCATTTCGTCATGACTTTTATTCTCGCCCTCGTGATGACACTTGCGTCTTTCGCGTCCGACCAGGACACGTTTGAGAAAACGTATCCGCGTGACAACACTTTTTGTCAGAACAATGGAAACAAGATCGAGATTATGATTCGTGGCGATCAGTTCCGGATTGAGACCGCCGAAAAATCCTGGGGCGAGCAAGTTTTCTCGCGCGTTGAGGATAAGAAACCAATCAAGCTCCCGGTAACAAATGAATCTGGCCTCTATCGTTTTTTTCAGGGCAATCCTTCGTCGTGTACCAAGGCTGTAGGAACCGTCATTAAAGGCGAATTAGCCGTCCTTTTTCAGAAACTCTATCATCCGCATAAACATCAGCTCGTCATTCAGTACTTTGATGCGAAAACCCTGAAGCCGCTGGGAACAGTACATACGCCATTGCTTGCTGACCGCGCCTTAGTCGATCGTAACTCCATACTGGTGCGCACTTATCCGCCTGCTCGTCAGGATATCCAGATGGGCAAAGTTGATATCAACGGAAACAAATATCTTTATCAGGATCATCGCTTTCTTATCTGGGTGAGGTTCGACAGCAAAGGCTTCAATGCAGATCCTGCGGCCACTTACGAGAACTTCAGTTACAAGAATTTTTTCAAGGACCTCAATCACTTCAAGACAGTGACGGGTTGGCAGGATTCCGGAAAGACATTCACCAACACAACGCTCTACGTGGCAATTAACCACGCAACGAAATCAAAATGTATTGTTCTTCTCTCGGGAAAAAAACAGCTCGTGGGCGATGAGAGCTGGCTTTGTCAGTGAGCCTTGTAGGCAGTATAAATTGAAAAGAGTTCTTCGAGTTTTCCCTGATAGCTTTCTTCGAGCCAGTCATGCCTGTCGGCAATGATCTTTCTGGTAAACTTTCCTCTCACAACAACTTTCACCGGCCTTTTCTCTGAAACCGCTTTGATCTGATTCAAGGTGTGGTCGATGTGTTCAACTTGTCCGTAATCGTAGATGAAGTAAACATCCGCTTCGGGAAATTCAAAATCCTTCGCCGCGAGATCCGCCACAATCAACTTTGAACGAGTGATATTCAATTCATTGTAAACGCGATTTCCTTCATCCACTCTCGCTCTCACAAATTCATAACCAGTGAAGGAGTTTTTGATAAAGAGTCCGCCGATGACAATGCCCATTCTTCCGTAGGCGGCACCAAGATCAACAACACTCTGATAAGGACGAAGCTTCAGGAGTTGAAGGATGCGATAGATTTCCGAATACGGTGTCTGCAGAGTCTGAAGCTCCAGTCCTACCCACGTCTGCACTCCATTATGCATTGTTGGCCCCCACGTTTCATGGGATCCATCCGGATCAAAACCGCGCGCATCCGCGACGAGCATTTCTTCGATGTACTTCACGCGAAAACCGAGGATCTTGTCGACCATCAGAGCATGTTGCCTTCTGATCACGTCGTTTGCTTTCGGGGTTTGATAAAATTCGGGAGTACTGATGAGAACTTTTTTGTCGGAGAGGGATAACGGAACACCTTCCAGCTTCTGGAAGTCAGAGAGAGATTTAAGTTCCATCCTGGGAAAAAACTCTAACTGCAGCACACTCAATCCTTGAGGCGTTATACCTGGGAAGATTATTTCATTTTTTCCGGCGTATAGCCAATGTCTTTCAGAAGCGCGACTACGATCTCATCCGGAACGTTCGTGACTTGCACTGTTTTCTTATTCAGATCGATTTTTACGTCGGCGTTAGCATTCGCTTCTTTCAATGCTTTCGTGATCGCTTTCTCACAATGACCGCAGCTCATATCCGGAACTTTGAATTCACTCATAAAGATTTCCTAATGAAGAGTGTCGTTGTCGGGGCGTTCTGACTGGGCCTGCTGTTTTTCCACTTTCTCAAGAAACATGCGCAGGCGTTGAACGCCGGTGATCAGTGCTTCCTCCGACGAAAGTTGTCGGTAAATAATGTCTACGTGCTTGAAAATTTTATGGGACTCGCGATGAATTATGTCAACTTCTGCATGAAATTCATCTTTCACCTGATGAATTGTAATCCGACCAAGGAGGTAGGGATTGTTCTCTAAATCAATATATTTTTCGACTGGAAAATCATTCATTAGCGGCCCCTCTGAACCGAAAAGAAAATATCGAAAATCATGCCACCAATGAAGGAGTTTTGCCATGAAAACGATTCTTACTGTTCTTGTTCTCGCTACTTCTCTCGCTGCCTATGCTGATCATCACGAAGAAAAAGACAAGATGGGTCACGACAAAGAGCACGCGCATGTAAAAATGGATAAAAAAGACCACGAGCACGATCCAGCTCATCACAAAGCGCACGATCACAAGGCTCATCATCCTGAACATAAAAAAGAAGAAGCTAAGAAGCCGTAGTCCATGAATCTACGCGACTCCTTCCCCAGCCTTTCGCTCTTCTCGGACATCGACTGGAATGCGGTCTCGAAAGAATTCGGGCCCGCTTCCAAAGTCATCACGTTTCCCGAGTATCTCGAACTGAAGGTCGAGGAAGGAGATTGCCCACGTCACGTTCTCGAGCTCGCCTATTTCGATTCTGCCCTCATGGCCCTCCAGGAAGGCGAGTTCGTTTTTCCCGATTCGCCCGGATTTCATCTCAATCCCTCTGCTTGTTACCTGTCATTTGATTTCGACATTCTGAAAATGGTTACAGATGCCCAGGATGGGACGATTGCCATCATTGAGCGACCGAATGTTCTTTGTGTTTATCTCGATGAGAATGGAAATATATCTTTCCATGAACTGTCGGAAACTGAGCTCGAAGTTTTGCAAACGCTTGAAGAAAATAATCATCCGGAAAAAACTAACGCCCTCACCTCACTCACGGAAGTGGGCCTCGTTCTTCACATTAGTTAAAATAAAAAGGCACCCCGAAGGGTGCCTCGCGATTTCGTTTGAAATCAGCTTAGAAAATTTCTTCGAGGACTTTGATAAATCCATGATGGCCATTGGCACCGGTTGAACCACTTGAGCCGTTGGCGCCAGAGTTTCCGTTAGCACCTGATGAACCACTAGAGCCCGATGAGCCAGAAGTTCCACCGGATGTTCCGCTAGAAGATCCACCTGATGTTCCTGATGTGGATCCGGTTGAACCAGAGTTACCGTTCGCTCCACTTGAACCGTTAGTAGTTCCGCCGGAAGTTCCGCTTGAGGATCCACCTGATGTTCCTGATGTTGAACCAGTTGAACCGTTTGCACCTGTGTTGCCGTTGGCCCCAGTTGCACCGTTAGTAGTTCCGCCGGAAGTTCCGCTTGAAGATCCACCACTCGTTGAACCAGTTGAACCGTTTGCACCTGTGTTACCGTTGGCCCCAGTTGCACCGTTAGTAGTACCGCCGGATGTTCCGCTCGAAGATCCGCCCGATGAACCGGATGTAGAGCCAGTTGACCCAGTTGAGCCGTTCGCACCTGTGTTGCCGTTGGCGCCGGTTGCACCATTAGTTGTACCGCCGGATGTTCCGCTCGAAGATCCACCGCTTGTTGAACCAGTTGAACCGTTTGCACCTGTGTTGCCGTTT
>JBJMLZ010000254.1:0-20770 GCA_045805035.1 Bacteriovoracaceae bacterium | reverse complement strand
GATCGCTGGTGATGAAACGAAGAACAATCTGTGGCTGATGAATTCCCGCGATGAAATCAAAATGATTGAAGTCAAAAATTTTTCCTGGGACGATCTGGAAGGTCTCGCACCTTTTGAAGGCAATGCGTTTCTCGGAATGACTTCACACAGCCTCACGCGGTCGGGGAAAAGAAAACCTGAACGCGAGAACCTGATTCTCTTTCAGCTGAAAGAGAACGAAGTGAAAATGATGAAGCACTGGTCTCTGCGCGATCAGCTGATGGATTTCATCGAGAAAAAAGTCGGAAGCAACGTTGATGTCTATCGCATGCGTAATTCTCCACCGGATCAGGGAGGCCTCAACATCGAAGGACTTGGTTACCTGGATGGGAAGATATATTTGGGCGTTCGTTCGCCACTCACAAAAAACGGCAACGCACTCATTGTGACTGTCGGGAGTCCTTTAAGTAATCTCCAGCTTCTTGAAGTCACTCCTGTGAATCTCGATGGGAAAGGAATCAGGGGGATCGATCAGGACGAGCAGGGGCTGCTTATTCTCTCGGGCCCCGTTGATGATCTCCCGGCAACATTTGGACTACATCGATATGACCCTCGCTCAATCCGCACGCAGGTTCTTCATTACGCTGGCTTTGAAAATGTCATGCGTCCCGAGAGTCTTCTGAAAGACAATGATGGATCTCTGCTCCTTTTCCAGGACTTCAAGGTTCCTCAAAATCAGGACGTCATCATGAGGCTGAGACCTAGTGCTCGCGCTCGTTGACGTTCTCTTTCACGTCGTTCACCTCTCATTCATCATTAACAATCTGACTTTCTGGATTTCTTTCCGCACACTTCGTCTGGCCCAGATCACATTGCTTCTCACTCTCATCAGCTGGATCGGTTTCGGATTCATCTATGGATTTGGATATTGCTTTCTCACGGACTGGCAGTGGATGGTGAAAGAGCATCTCGGGGAAACGAATCTCCCCATGTCTTATATCAAATATGTTCTTGATGAAGTGACGCGCAGGAATTGGGATCCGCATCTGGTAGACGTTGGCACAACTGCCGCTCTCATCATTGCGCTCATTGGTTGCGGAGTTCAATCGGTGCGCGCATGGAAGGATCCGCAAAAATTCAATCTTCCTCCGCTCAAAACGCCGCGGCCCTCACGCCCCGGAGAGATCAACTATCACCTCTTTGATGTTTTTACCTTCGCTCATTTTGGTATCGGAGTGGTTTACTATTTTCTAGGGATAACCTTCTGGTGGGCCTTTGCCCTCGCGTGGCTCTGGGAATTTTCCGAAAATCTTTTCAAGGCCTATGTCCCGGTTATTTTTCCGAATGCTACTGCTGACACATGGACAAATCGCTTCGGTGACGTGATCGCCGTTTCTCTTGGTTGGTACGCTTCATCACTTTTCCGCTGAACTGCTTCCTCATCCAAAGAGGCGATCTTGATTTGGCCTCTCTTGCGGCGGAAACAGTTACGCTTGAAGTGGACCAGGAGATCTCATGAAAATCCCTTACCTTTTCAGTGCCCTTTCTCTCATCCTGCTCCTTTCCTGCGGGAAAGCGAATGATAAAAAAAGCACCCAAAGCGGAGTCACTTTACCTGCAATTCCAGATGCAGAAGACGCGGGCACTTCTCGTTATCTTTCTCTTGATCTTGAGGCCAATAGTTTTTATGAACAAAGCTACCAGCACTCTCTCCGGATTGATATCGGGAGAAGACCGGTCGTCATCTTCGGAAATTTTTCTTCCACCGCGAACTGTTACTTTGAAGTGACTCTTTCCGATGAAGAAGCAAACAAACTTGAGACCGCCACCAACGGCATCAAGTTTTGTTCCGCGAGAGCGAAAAACCATAATGTGAATTCAGACATTCAATCCACTCAGGCGGTGACTGCCACTTTGCGCTCTGGCAAAGTCGTTGATGCCTTCAAGGACACTCAACATAACAGTGGGATTAACCAGACGTGGGTTTGCGGTGGGAAAGACGTTTTATATCAGACACTCAACTCAGTGATGGCAGGAAAAATCCCCGCGAGTTGTCCGGCAGATGCCATGACTAAGTTTTAGTTTTTTCTCTCGATCAGCTCGATCTTATAGCCGTTCGGGTCTTCGATAAAAGCAATGACCGTGGTTCCATGTTTCATGGGGCCGGGTTCACGGGAAATCTTCACCCCTTGCGTGCGAAGTTTTTCACAAGTCCCGTAGATATCATTGGTCGCCAGAGCAATGTGCCCGAAAGCATCTCCGAGATTGTAGGAACTCTTTCCGTAGTTATAGGTGAGCTCAATACAAGGGTCATCTTTAGTGGTGCCGTAGCTCAAAAAAGCGAGCGTGAATTTCCCGTCGGGATAGTCCGTCTTCGATACCAGATTCATGCCGAGAAGTTCTGTATAAAAACGAATCGATTGATCAAGATCATTTACGCGAATCATGGTGTGCAGGTATTTCATCGACGCCCCTTGGAACGGATTTTGCTTCTCATCATAGGAGGGGAGGTCCTTATGAACAAGTTATTTGATAAAGTTTTAAATTTCGCCAATCAGCTTGCTGCTGATCATTATAAGAGAGGTGACACGGATACCGGCACCTCTAAAACCGGCCCCAGCGTCTCTCAAAAGGGCTCTAACGTCGTCGACATCAAGTCGCGCAACCGCAAGGATAAATCCAGCGAAGGCATCACTGATTTCACCGGCGGTTCTGGACTCTAAAAGACTGTGCTGCTTAAATGAGGCATGACTCATTTACTGTGTTTTTTATTTCTTAGTGTTTCCGTCATGGCATCGGATGTCATGACGGCGCTCTTGAAAGAAGAAGACACGGACGGCGACAAAAAAATCACCATCCTCGATAAGGGTGACAAGGTTTTTGTTTTTCAAGGAAAGCAAATCACCGGGACTTACTATCTCTCGAATCTCCTCCAGGAACTCGCACTCCATCACAAAGTGAATCTTTCGCGGGTGAAAGAGAATCCGCTTGATCGCGTTTCACGCATGATTCGCGAAGAATACTGGGACGGACTCACACGGGTCATTGATAAAGAACACCTGAAAGAAATCATTCCGGACACCAAAGTCAAAACGGATGCACTCTATCTTTATGTTCCTGAGAATGATTCCTTCGACAGCGTTTCCGGCGTCATCATCAAAAGACTTCCTCCCGCGCCTGGACCCAAATATGTGCACGATCTGAATGGGAAACACGGCCTCCTCGCTCTCGCGAAGAACGCTCCTTATGTTGTTCCGGGGGGAAGATTCAATGAAATGTATGGGTGGGATAGTTACTTTGAAAGTATCGGACTCATGCTCGATCAGCGACCGGAATTAGTGGATGGCATGGTGAAGAACTTTACTTACGAGATCACTCACTACGGAAAAATCCTCAACGCCAATCGCACTTATTATCTCAATCGCTCGCAGCCTCCGTTTTTTACGTCGATGATTCTCTTGCAAAAAAATCGTGACAAGGCGGCCATTGCAGCTGCCATTCAGGAGTATGAAACGGTGTGGATGGGGCCGGATCGTCTGACTGCCACGGGACTTTCCCGCTATCACGGAAAGGGGTTGGGAGTTCCTCCGGAAGTGGAGACCGGACACTATCTGACGGTTTTTGAACCGTACGCCAAAAAGCTCGGCATGAAAGCAAACGCCTATCAGGAAAAATACGATCGGGGTGAAATCCGGAATCCTGAACTCGACACTTTCTTTGAGCACGACGCTTGCGTTCGTGAATCGGGCCACGATACCACGTATCGCTTTCGTTACAACGGCAAAGACGCATGCGCAGACTTCGTCACGGTTGATCTCAACACGCTTCTCTACAAGATCGAGCTGGATCTCGCTGAGCTAGTGCCGGAAAAAAGAACTTATTTCCGGGAACGAGCCCAAAAAAGAAAAGAGCTCATCATGAAATATCTCTGGGACGAGAAGACCGGATATTTTTTTGATTATCATGTGCCGAGTGGCACACGCTCCTCCTACATCAGCGCCACCGGACTGTATCCCCTGATGATAAAGGAAAAACTCCTCTCAAAAGAAGAGGCCAAGCGAGCCATTGCATTTGGCCTCAAACATCTCGAAGGGCCGGGCGGAATTTTTTCCACCGCCAAAGTTTCCCGCGAGTCGGTGAAGGATTCTCATGAACGCCAGTGGGACTGGCCCAATGGCTGGGCCCCGCACCAGATGATCATCTGGCAAGGGCTTCTCAATTACGATAAAGGCGAAGATGCTGAACGCCTCATTTCCAAATGGATTCTCATGATTGCGGAAAACGCCCGCGATTTTAACGGTACCGTGCCGGAGAAGTTTGACGTCGAGAAGCGCTCACACGCGGTGTTTGCCGAATACGGAAATGTCGGCACACATTTCAGCTACATCACCAAAGAAGGTTTCGGATGGATGAATGCTTCTTACCAGTACGGACTTCATCTCCTGCCGGAAAAAAAGAAAAACGAACTGAGAAAAAAACTTATTCGCTGATCACGGTCGGCTTGATGTCCGCATCGTAACGGGCCATGTAGCCCTTCCCGCGGTAAGTCTCGATGTGAAGTTCAGCGCCCACCAGTTTTCTCCGGAGAGAGGAGATGTGCACATCAATCGTTCGCATCGTGATTTCGTTGTCCTTGAAACTCGACACGAGGTCTTCGCGCGTGACGATCTCCAGCGGATGTTCCATGAGGTAACTCAGGACCTTGAACTCCCGGTTGGAAAGAGTGATGGTCTTCCCGTGCACGACGACGGTATTGGCCTGTGGAATAAATTTAATACCGGTGTCGTAGCGGGCGTTGAGAAAAATATTGGCGCGCCTAACAGCGTTCCCAATCCGGATTGCCAGGTGATCGGCGACGAAAGGCTTGTAGAGGTAATCGTCAGCCCCCTTCAGGAGTGATTCACGCTTAAGCTGATCGTTTTGTTCGCCGGAGATCATGAAGATCGGAGAGACGAGATCTTTCTTTCTGATCGTTGTGACAATGTGATGGCCGGGAATACCGGGAAGGTTTTCATCGATGATGTAGACACAAATGTCGCACTCTTTATCGGACATAAAAAAACTTTCCGCCGAATCATAAGCGAAGACCTGATACTTGAGATTAGTGAAGAGAATTTTCAACATCTCCCTGAGATTTGAGTCGTCTTCAATGATCACAATTGTCTCAAGAACCATAGGACCTCCTGCAGTCTTCTCAGTCAGGATATCGGAGGATTGCTCAAATTTAATGACACCGGCGGGGCAAAAAATGGCGATGAATTTCGATTTAATAATTAAATAGGTTAATCATTCATAAGACCTTGAGAAATTATTAAGGTAATCCTATTGCATTAGCGGTCTCACATCTTTGCAATCTTCATGGCCTGAGTTAAAATTGATCTCCTGTGGCAAAAACTAAAGTGAAAAGGGGATCTCCGGATCCTCTCAAGAAAATCATCGATATCGTGAAGGTCAAAACGAAGGTCGACCTTACTCACTACAAGATGACGACGATTCGTCGGCGGGTAGAGAGACAGATGCGTTTGAAAAAGATCAGTGATCTTTCAAAGTACGCACTCTATCTGCGGAAGCACCCTGAGGCGATTGATCAACTGTACGATGACATTTTCATTCACGTCACAGACTTTTTTCGTGATGAGACCGCGTTCGAGGCCATTAAAAAAAATATTTTCCCTCAGCTCGTAAAAAACAAAAAACCAGGCCAGCAGTTGCGCTTTTGGGTGGCAGGTTGTGCTACCGGTGAAGAGGCCTATTCACTTGCCATCCTTTTTCAAGAATTCCTGAAGACGAAAAAACTTGATCTCAGTCTTCTGGTCTTTGCCACGGACATTAGTCCGAATTGCATTCAGATAGCACGGAAGGGAATGTATCCGGCCAAGGCAATGGAAAAGCTCCCGAAAAAAATTCTCTCGTACTTTGAGAAAATCGATGACGGGACCTACCGGGTGAATAAAGATACCCGCGAAATCTGCGTTTTCTCCGAGCATAACCTCGCGACGGATCCGCCTCTATCAAAAATTGATTTCATCATATGCCGGAATGTCCTCATCTATCTGGCCCCGGAAGTTCAGAAGAAAATTTTTAAGCTCTTCCACTTTGGGCTGAGTGAAACCGGATATCTCTGGCTCGGTCCTTCCGAGACTATCGGTGCCACTTCGGAGTATTTTTCAGCCGTTGATAAAAAGCTCCGGGTCTACCAGAAGTCTACAGAGATTGAGACGGCCCCCCGGGCCCAATCAGGCCGGCATTTCGCAAGGCCCGCGACGGAAAGAGGCTTCAGCGACCATCTCATCCTCCAAAAAAACAAAGTACAGAATATTTTTGAGCAGTTTGAAGCGGGCCAGGAAGAACTCATGGCCGCCAACGAAGAGCTTCAGGCCGCCAATGAAGAACTCCAGGCCGCCAACGAAGAACTTGATGCGCGAAACTCCGAGCTTTATGAGTTGAATGAAAACCTTCACCGGAGTGAAGAGCGCTTCCGGTTGATGGTCGGAGCAGTGAAAGACTACGCGATCTTTATGCTTGATCCACAAGGATTCGTAACGTCCTGGAACGAAGGTGCCAGACGCTTCATGGGATATGAGGCGAGCGAGATCATCGGTAAACATTTTTCGACCTTCTACACAAAAACAGACAAAGACCGCAAGCACCCCGAGTATGAGCTCCAAAAAGCTATTGAAGAGGGCCGCTACGAAGAAGAAGGCTGGCGCATAAGAAAAGATGGTTCTCTTTTCTGGTCAAGTGTCGTTATCACCCGACTGAACGATGGGCAGGGAAGGATCGTCGGCTTCTCTAAAGTCACGCGCGATCTCACCGAACGCCGCGAAGCCGAACTCCAGCTTCGTCATAGCGAAGAGCGCTTTCGTCTCATGGTGAATGCCGTAAAAGACTACGCGATTTTCATGCTCGATCCCGATGGAAAAGTTGCGAGCTGGAACGAAGGTGCCCGGCGCTTTAAGGGTTATGAGGCCAAAGAAATTATCGGCAAACATTTTTCCACCTTTTATACGAAAGCAGACAAAGATCGTCGTCACCCTGAGTATGAGCTTGAGATCACCAAGCGCGACGGGCGCTATGAGGAAGAAGGGTGGCGGGTGAGAAAAGATGGCTCCATGTTCTGGGCCAACGTCACCATCACGCGCGTGAATGATGAACATGAAAATCTCTTAGGCTTTGTGAAGGTTACTCGTGACCTCACCGAAAAAAGAAAGAATGAAGAAGCACTTAGTGCGGCCTATGCAAACCTCGAGAAGAAAGTGCAGGAGCGTACCCAGGAACTTGAGGGCGCACTCAGGAGCCGCGACGAATTTCTATCCATTGCCAGTCACGAGCTCAAGACTCCGCTTACGTCACTGAAACTTCAGCTTCAGATCGCGCTGAGAAGAATTGCAAAAGAAAACTCACAGCTATCTGGTGAAATCGGAAAATCTCTGAATGTCGGCATCCGTCAGGTCGATTCTTTGAACAATCTCGTGGAAGATCTCCTGAATGTTTCCCGGATCCAGATGGGAGTTCTCACGATTGAGCCTACGCGGTTTGATCTCTCTGAGTTTGCCCAGGAAATCTCTTCAAGGTTCACTGAGCAGCTGAAGCAGGCGGGTTCCACGCTTGAACTGAAAATGGACCCTTCCATCGTCGGCAAATGGGACCGCTTCCGTCTCGAGCAGGTCCTGGTGAATCTCATCTTCAATGCCCTGAAATACGCCCCCAGATCACCGATAACTGTATCTACCAGAAGGAATGGTACACACGCATATCTCGAAGTTAGTGATCAGGGCCCGGGAATTCCCGCTGACCAGGTCGAATCGATCTTCAATCGCTTTGAGAGAGGGAACACTCCTCAGAATGTCGGCGGCCTGGGACTCGGTCTCTTTATTTCCAAGAGGATCGTTGAACTTCACCATGGGACCATTCACGTCGAAAGCGCTCCGGGAAAAGGCGCGCGCTTTATCGTTGAACTTCCGCTTTCCTAGAATTTTTTTTTATCGATGAAACGAAATCAAAATCCGGAAAAATCTCAGCAATTTTGTCTTTTTTTGGGTGTTTTTTGATCAATCCGGTGATTTTTTTACCCAAAAACTTTCAATTTTTGATGAACTCAGTATTTTTCCGTGTTTTGCAAATTTTTGCATTCTTCTTTAATCTTCAGAAATGCCCGATACCGTTTTCAGCAGAAGTTTTCTGCAACAACTCATCAGCACTCTTCCTTTTCCCGTTCACGTCTTTACTGGTGATCGAATAAAAAAAAGGCCACCGTGCGGTGGCCTTGCGTGCTTAGTAGAAATTTTTTTTTATTAACGAGGCCCACCTTCACCGTTCTTCGGATCTTCGTAATACATGAGGAAGTCGGCAGGGCGCTCAGAGTCAGCAAACACGAGTTCGACCACGTCCTGATGAAGAGAGATGGTGGCATCGAAGATATCGATGAACATCGCGATCTTTCCTTCAACGATACTCGTGGTTCTCTGATCAGCATTGGTTGATTTCAGGACGAACATGCCATCACGCGGTTCAGTCACGCTGAAATTGCCTTTGAGGAAGGCCGAATCCGGATGCGTGAACATCGCCGTTCTCTTCTGGGGAGACAGAGTCTGGTACTTGTCACCGCCGAGAGAGAAGTCCGCTGCCTCTACGTTATCCTTGGCCGAACAACGAAGAACAACGTCATCTCTTCTGTAATACTGAGAGAGGTAAGGACCGCGAAGAAAGTTCTTTCTCCAGGTCGACTGGAGCTTCGGCACTTTGTAGGCCGCTACGGCAACACCGTATTGAATGCCGTTTCTCTTATCATCGTCTTTTGTCGGGAAGAAGATTTCCTTCGGCTCATCTTCTCTCACTGAAGAGATCGTGGCACCCGCGATCGGAGACTCAAGGCCTTCTTTCTCAGAGAGAGTCAGAATTCTTGGAGCGCCGTCTTTTTTCGGGACGATCTGATCTCCCTGAACGACGAGCGGATAAAGCTCAAGCGTATTTTCCTTCGCACCCGGGACAGCTTCATAGGCCGCCACTGTATCTGTGATGTTTTTCAGATACCCCGTTCTCTTGGCGATAAACGGAAGCTTGTTCGAAGTTATGTACTTCGGTGCCATCGCGAGAAGGTCAACGTACTCAAGAAGAACAACGTTGTATTTCCCCGGCTCGTTTTCGATCGGGCTGAAATAAATTCTGATCGCCTTTTTGTTGTAACCTTTGTGGCCTTTGCCGTAATCGGCAACACCCAGATATGTTCCGGTGAGATCACGCTCAACCGAAGAAATTTTACGGGTCGCCGGTGGATTGTGAGCACACGAAACGAGTGCCAGGATGGACAGAAGCGAGAGCATTTTTTTCATGAAGTTCTCCATGGATTAAAAGAAAAGCTAATCAAAGTATGTCACGTGCCCAGAGGGGGAAAAGAGGGGCCGGGATTTGCCTAGAGTGGTACAGGAGTAGTATACTCGGGTGTCATGAGAACACCGATGTTTGCGACTGAAAGATTGAGAATGAATTCCTGGGTAGAGGAGGATGCTCCTGATTTCTACGTGCTCTCAAATGACGAGGGCTTTAATCTCTATCCCATCAATGTCTACCGCCAGGCCGATGTGGAAGGGGCAAAAGAATGGATCAAAAACGCGAAAGGGAAGTTTTCCGTTCGTGTGAAAGACACCAATGACCTAATCGGCATGGGTGGCCTCACGCCGTGGACCTGGGAAGGAGAGGCGCTCATCGATATCACGTATCGTCTGCGCACAAGTGCGTGGGGGAAAGGCTACGGGCCCGAGCTCGCCGAGGGTCTTGTTCGATACGGCTTCGATGTTTTGCAACTCGATCAGATCACCGCGACGATTACGCCGGATAATCTTCCTTCAAAGAAAATTGCGGAAAAACTCGGACTAAAATTTGATAAGAGGATTCTCTTGCAGAATGTGCCGACGGATTTATACCGACTCTATCGGGCCTGAAGTTTCGAGGATAGTCTTGATCTGCGTCTTGAGTTTCTTCGTGATGATCGGTTTCTCAAAGAAAAAGACATTTTCGATCTGCTCAGAGAGAAAGGCCACTTCCGGAATGTAAGCGCTGAAAAGAAAGACCGCGGTATCCGTATCATTTTTCCTGAAGGCCTGGATGAACTCAAGTCCATTCATCCCCGGCATACTGAAGTCGGTGATGATGAGATCAAATTTTTTGTGCTTGAGAATCGTGGCGAGTGCGTCCACCCCGTTGTCAGCAGTGTGAACTTCCGCAGGCACACCCCAGAGACGGATCTGCTCTATCCACACCGCCAGCATGTCAGCTTCATCATCGACGACCAGAATCTTTTTCAACGATCCTCCGTGGCCGGGAGATTGTACCTCGATTTCGAGATCTACCGTTTATTCAAAACTTGGACACCCTAAATATAAAAATTGATGCCTGATTATATAGGCAATCGAATGGTGAACTCGACGCCTTCTCCCTTCTCACTCCTGAGCAATATACTTCCATTGTGCGCCTCTACAATCTGATGCACGATATAGAGGCCAAGACCCAGGCCCACCTGGGCAGACTTGGTTGTCACGCGCTCAAAACGCTGGAACACGCGCGTCTGATCTTCTTTCTTAATTCCCGGGCCATTATCTTTCACGGTTAGGACCGCTTCAGCTGCTTCTTCCGAAAGTTTGATTTCGATCAGGCTTCCCGGTGCGTATTTCATCGAGTTCGTCACCAGGTTCACCAGCACCTGTTCAAGTCGCAGGCGATCGGCAGAAATCTTCAGCTTATCCGGAGCGTGAACATTGAGTGTGCACTTATTCTGCGCCAGCATCGGTCGATAGCGTTCGGCCACTTCATGCACAACCTCAGCAAGATTGAGTTCTTCAATCGAGAGTGAAAGTTTGCCGGATGAAATCCGCGTGACATCCAGAAGATCTTCCACGAGGGCATTGAGGCGATTCACCTGGCGCTCGCTGATCTCAACCGTTTTTTGAATTTTATCCTGCGGAACCGGGCCTGGCTGTTTCAAAAGATGTGAGAAAAGTTGCAGCTGCATCTTGAGTGAGGTGAGGGGAGTTTTTAATTCGTGACTTGAGATACTCATGAACTCATCGCGGATGCGGATCGCTTCGCGTTCTTTTTCAAACAAGCGCGCGTTGTCCATCGCAATCGCAATCTGTGCGGCAAGCCCCGCCACGATTCTCTCCTCGCGATCGGTGAAGACACCGAATTTTTTGTGTCCGAGGAAAAGTCCGCCGATCACTTCACCCGAGCGTGAGATGACCGGAACTGCGAGATAACTCACGACCGGAAGATGTCCCCTGGGCATCCCGAAGTACGGATCATTTTTCCCGTAGCGGGGGTCTTTGGTGATGTCATCACTTCTTACGATTTCCGTACCCGCAAATGTCGGCGCAAAGATCGCGGTATTTCTCGGCATCGGAAACTTCGTGAAGTTTTCAATCGGCACACCGGAGACCGTATAGAGAGTGTAGGATTCGCCTTTCTCATTGATGAGATTGTAGAAGAAAGCGCCGAACTCTGCGCGCGCGAGCTGAGTCGCAGCGTCCGTCACCTGCTGCACGAGTTTTTTCTGATCAAGCTCGCCGGAAAGAAAAGTTCCCACGCGGTTGATAGTTTCCACCACTTCAAGCGATTCATTCAGTCTTAAGTCCGTGTGACGAAGTTGCGAGTTATCGATCGTAATGCCGTCAAAGCGAACCGGTTCATTTTTTTCGTTGTAATCGGTCCAGCCGATGGCACGGATGAATTTTATCTTGGAAGGATCATGCGGATTCACCGTGCGGTATTCGATGTCGTAAGCGCCGCGGTCGGCGATAGATTTTTCAATCGCTTTTCTGGTTTTCTCGCGATCATCCGGATGAATGCGCTCATAGAAAGTATCAATCGTGACATCCGCATTTTCCGGGAGCCAGAAATGTTCCTTGGTGTTCTTGTCCCAGATCAGCTTGTCAAAAGGAAGATCGCAGTACCACACGCCGAGATTGATCGCGGAAGTGGACCGCGTAAATCGCCCGCGCATGCTGGAAAATTCTTTTCTCCAGCGCTCGCCCTGGCTCACCACATACGCAGTGGCGAGGGATGAACACCCGAAGATGATGAAGCGCACGAGATCGGCAGTTTGTCCGAAACCCTTGAACGAAAAAATCGGCGGATAGTTGAAGTACACCGCCATTGGCATTGAAATGAAGATCGCGAAAATCGCGGGCCTGAATCCCCACCGCCAGGCAATGAAAAAAGTTGCGGGATAGAGGAGAGTGATGAAGGGAGCGTGAAAATAATTCGTAAGCCACAATTGAGCAGCAATACAAAAGCCTATGAGCAGGAAGGCCTTTATGAAACGTAGGATCACTTGTGTTCTTTCATCTCTCTTGAGCGTTTTTCGAGTTCTTCAGGCGAAACATCTTCCACGTGAGTGGCCAGATGCCATTTGTGTCCAAAAGGGTCCATGACTGTGGCCATGCGGTCACCGTAAAATTCATTTCTTGGTTCGCGGATAATTTTTGCTCCGAGCTCGACCGCGCGACGAAAAGTCGCATCGACGTCATTCACGTACATGAGAAGAACGGAGTAACGATTTGTTCCCGTCGGTCCCATCGCCTCCATCTGCGGAAACTCATCTGCCATCATGATGACAGAATCACCGACCTGAAATTCACTGTGGCCGACTTTCCCGTCGTGTTCCATGCAGAAGCGCTCTTTTGCTTCGAAAGCTTTTTTATAAAATTCGAGAGCTGCGCGCGCGTTCTTTGCGATGAGGTACGGTGTGATGGAATGATATCCTTCCGGGATCGGCTTCACTGCCATGGGAGACTCCTTGTCTGCCCCATAGTGTAGGAGATTGCCGTCACTCTCGTGAAGACTATTTGCGGCGTAAGTCACGGACGCGGTCGCGAGCAGCAATGGTCCGTTGGTAGTAAAGCTTAAGATGATATTCGATGTTGTTGGTACCGATGGCACTTTCCATTTCTTTCGGCGTGAGATGATTGACGATTTCAAATCCCAACATGGAAAGTTCCGTCGGTTGCTCGTTCAATAAAATTTGAGGACATTCGCTTTCCAGATGAACGGCCTCAAGCGCATTGTGCGTATAAGTCGAAGAGAGGACGCGCAAGCGTTCGCGCAGGCATGAGTTATAACTCGCCCGCCACAACACGGGATGAAGAACCCACGTGTGCTTTTCAGACGCCTGCGATTGGCATTGAGACTTATCATGCTCGAAGTATTGTTCTGCGGTTTCCGCAGACGCGTAGGTACTGAGAGCGAGGAGAAGGAAAATAAGGCGGATCATGAGAGGCGTATCGGTAATTTCTCAAAATTCTTGAGCGGTTCACTCCATAAAATATTCAGGCCAACCCCTTGAGACCACAAAACCCCGGTAAACTTTCCCGCGAAGCCTGACGCCTCGTCCTTGGTGAAGGTTTAAAAATCTGATTCACTAATATGATGAGATTCGGACGCCAAAGCGATCCCCGCACCGTCGAACTACACATTCCCCTCCGCACTTACTTTATTTTCTTTGCGATCGTGGCATTGATCGCCGTGACGTATTTTCTTTTTCCGATGCTCCTTCTGATTTATCTCTCGCTTCTCATCGCGATCACCCTCACGAAGCTCGAGCGATTCCTGATGTGTCACGGCTGGAGAAAGCTCTACGCGGATATTTTTCTGATCGTGTGTCTGCTGGTTGTTCTGAGTGTGATTCTTTTTGTCCTCATCCCGACCGCAGTAACTCAGATGGAAGAAGTGGCCCAGCACATTCCTCAGTTAAAAGCACAAATGGTGAAGATGACTTCGCCCGCGATCCGCGAGGGCGCCGGCAAAATCATGAAAGGTTCTTCAGGGACGGAGAATCGCATCTGGTCGCAGTTTGCGGTGATCGCCAACAGCACGCTGACTGGCATGTTCAAGTTTGGTCTCATGATGATTGTCTCTTTCTACATGCTGTTGGAAGGGCCGAAGGCGTACGCGTGGATCCTCGCGTTTTTCTCGCCACCCACCCGTCGTCGCATCGATGATACCGCCAAAGAGATCGGGCCGATTGTGGAATCCTACATTGTGGGGCAAGCGATCACATCCTCACTGGCGGCGATCTGGGTTTTCACCACCGCTTCGATCCTCGGAGTTCCAGCGGCACTGACCCTCGGAGTTCTTGCGGCGGTGTTTGATATTCTTCCGAGTCTCGGTTTCATCCTCAATGCCATTACGTGCGGGATTCTCGCCCTCACGGTTTCCCCGCAAACTGCGCTGATCTTTCTTGGTTCGCTGACTGTGTATACGGTCCTTGAAAGTTATCTTCTTATCCCCTACATCTATGGCTCGAAGATGAAACTCTCGCCACTCGTGGTGCTTCTCTCGCTCATCATGGCAGGAACTCTCGCCGGCATTCCGGGCATGGTCGGCATTCTTCCGATCATCGCTTCCTTCGGGCCGATTGAAAGACATTGGTTACGGAAGAGAGTGGAGTTGAAAGAGACGGCGGAAATTCACGAACGCCTTCAGGGAAAAACTTCCGAAGACATCGCCAATCACAGAATGAGAAATTAAAGCGGAAGCTTGATCACAAAGCACGCGCCCTTGATGCCATTGTCTTCAATGGTGATCTTTCCGCCGTGGCCTTCGATGATTTCCTTGCAGATAAAAAGCCCGAGGCCCATGCCGGAAATTTCATTCGGCGAAACCAGGCGCTCGAAGCGACCGAACACGCGCTCTGAATCTTCTTTCTTGATCCCGGGGCCATGATCCTGAAAAGTAATCACGGCAAAACCATCTTTTGATTTCAGTGAAACATCCAGTGGTGCCCGCGAAGCATAGCGGATGGCATTCGTAACGAGATTGGTGATCACTTGCTCAACCCGGAACGGATCAATCAGAGCGACCATCCCGCTTTGTAAATTTGTTGTAAGCTCAATTCCCGCGTGCTTCAGATCAAGATCATATCGTTCAAGGATGTCCGTCAGGTAGGGAAGGAGCTCGATCACTTCTTTGTTAAATTTCAGTTTCCCCATCTGGATCCGGGACATATCAAGCATGTCATCCACAAGGCGCGCGAGGCGGGTCACTCCGCGCTCCATGATCGCCATCATGGGTTTGAGTTTTTCATCCTGGATCGTTTTGTGAAAGAGCTGAGTCTGGATCTTCATGCTCGTGAGCGGCGTTCTGAGTTCGTGGCTCACGATCGAGAGAAATTCATCCCGTGTCTTGATCGAATTCTTGAGCGTTTCCCGCGCCTGCACCTGATCAGTCACTTCAATTCCCATGACCATCACGCCATTGATTTTTCCGGCCTCATCAAAGCTCGCGGAGTAGGTGAGGTTGAAGTATCGAAGGCGATCCGTGACCGTCACCGGAATTTCGTAGAGCCCGGCGGTCTTTCCCGTGCGGTAAACGTTGTCGAGAATTCCGAGTACCTCAACTGACTCAGGCTGCGCTTCTCTCACCGTTTTCCCGGTGGCATCAAAACCCAGAACACGAATGTGCGCTTCATTCACAAAAATAAATTTATGCTCGGGACCGCGGAGAATGACCACCATCTCCGGCGTCTGCATGAAGAGCTTGCGGAAGTTTTCCCGCTCCGTATCTTTGTTCACGGTCTCGGTGACGTCAACGACCTGGGAAAGAAACGCAGTCACATTTCCCTGGGCATCAAGCAAAGGAAAAATGCTTGGGGACCAGAAGCGAGTTTCCGAGTCGATGTCATATTTCTGGATGGCAAGGGTCTCGGGTTTTTTCGTTTCCCGGATCCGATGAAAGGCCTCTTCCACTGCCGTATTTGAATTTTGGAAAACTTCAAAGAGCCCGCGGCCAGTGATTTCATCGCGAACTTTATTTGTGGAGAGAAGATAAGCCTCGTTGACGGCAAGAATCGTGAAAGCGGGATCATTGGCGACCACGATATAGGGCCCGGGTGCGGACTCAAAATAGCTGCGGAAATCTGGGACTACGGGATTCATCGCAGACGTTCTAACATCAGAACCCGACTCTTGACCTTAATTTATCCTGAAGGAAGGGCCACCCGAGAGTGGCCCCGAGAAAATTTATTGATTCTTCTGACCAGGTTTTTGATTCTGTCCCTGGTTCACGCCTTGCTGGCCCTGATTCTGGCCCTGCTTATTGGTCTGGCCTTGTTGTTGTCCGGTCTGACCCTGCTGATTCTGCTTAACGGCCTGTTGGTTTTGTTGTTGTGGATTCTGCTGGTTCATAAGTAACTCCTTGGTAATTTTTACCCTCGCGAGGATGAACCCATTCTCGATCCGTGACGATTTTTCGTCACGGGTCACGGTTTCTATACTCTGTTAGTGCGGGTGGCATCTCGCGAGCGGAGGGTGGCCAGGCGTGTATTCGTGCCAGGGAAGGAAGTCCATACATTCCGGAGAAAGTCGGTGAAGATATCGATCAGCGTACAAATACGAATGAATCAGCGGTTGCATGAGTTGGCGGAGATGCGCATCTTCTCTTAAGGCCGGATGATTCATCAGCGGAGAAAGCCGCGCGAGATTCAGCGCGATCTGTTCACGATTCAAATTATACATGTTGGAGATTCCGTCGGGGCCCACGTGAGTTTTGGCTTCCTGTAGGAGGCGCGCGAAGTCTTTCATGTTAGCAGTCGGAGTTTTGTTGATGCGAAGGTGATTCAAAACATTTTGTCCCGCCGCCATTTCCCGGGAAAAATTCTCGTTGAAGTTTTTCCGGATGCCATTCCAGAAGAGAAGGTGTCCCACGCGATCGGGGTTCAAGTAAAACTCACTGTCACGAAGACAATGCTCGAGCTGGCGCGCGTACGAGTAGGCATCGCGAAGTTCGGAGTGATCGGTCCAGCCGGGAATCGCTTTTGAACCGTTGAAATAACTTTTCACGACTTCTCTGTAGTGATCGAGTTTTTTCATGTCATTCGCCGTACAGCGAAGCGCGTCCTGCAGGCGTTGATATTTTTTTCCGGTATCGGTCTGGCTGTAGAGAACTCCATTAGGCTCGCAGTTTGCTTCCACGTAAATCGAAGCAGAAGTTTGCCCGAAGTTCGTGATGTTTCTGATCGCACTTTGCAGGCGATTCTGATCGGTCACTTCACTCAGCGTTGATCCGCGCACGAGAAGATCGTGAAGGATCGTGCGGTCAAGAACGTAGGCACTCGACGGCGCACTTCCGTAGAAACCTGCGACGATTTTGAGATTCGGCAATGCCGTTTTCCAGTCGAGCACTTCTTCCGGAGTCGCGCTATAACATCCCCACATGAGCACCGAGTGAAGCTCCGAAAGAAGCGCAGGCCTTGAGCTATACGCATTCTTCATGATCGTGATGACGTCTTCTTTTTTAATGTAACCATTCGGGCCCATCGTGTAACCGCCGCCATCGTGACCGCTGATCACAAGCGAGGTGATCGCCACGTTTCTTGCAGCGAGATTTCTCACGTCCTGGTTGATCACGGCGGGAATTGCCACGCGATGATCTCCGCCCCGAGCAAACGAAGGAATCGACATAAAAGATTCCCCGCGCTCACAAGCGGCCTTCGCGGCAGCATCAACTTCCGCGCCACCGTTATTGGTGTCGATGAAGAGAACCATCTTCTTAGGATTCACGGGGTGATCGCAGACTGCGAAGGCAGAGATGGAAAATAAACAAATGAATACGACGAAGAGTTTATTTCTCATGGATCACCGATTTCAGGGTTTTCAATTTTTCTACCGGGAGTTTCGGGTAACTCGCGGCGAGTTCAGTCACTTTCATCGCGCGCGCTTTCCGGAAAAAGATATCGCGATCCAGGTCGTCCCAATCTTTTACCGAATCAGCGAGACCGGCCTTGGCAAAAAGGCGATCGCGCTCAAGAGGAACCGGAATCTGATCGTGGACTTTCGGAGCGGGCCCAAGGCCTTCATGAACCGTTGTATGTGGGCCCATGAGCTGGGAGGAATCGACGTCGGGATCGAGAACATTCACGTCGACCTTGAAGTCGTCGGCGGCGTACGCGAAAGTGACAATGAAGAGCGAAAGAAAAAGCGCAGTTCTCATAGGGTCTCTCATCGGAGAATCGCCGTGAAAATTGACCGACCAAAATCGTTTCCTATTTATTGGAAGACGACTTAACCGCAAATCCGTAAAATCTATTCATGAACAAACCCGCCTTTACTCCGCCTACCACTGTGAAAGACCTCCTTGATCGCGTGAACCGCCCGAAAACTGCGGTGATCACCGGAGGCATGCCTTATGCCAATGGCCCGCTTCATCTCGGTCATCTCGCGGGCGCGATGGTTCCACCGGATATCATGGCGAGATACATGCGGATGTTGATCGGCAAAGAAAATGTGTTGTTCGTCTCGGGGAATGACGATCACGGTTCAACTTCGGAAGTAGCGGCATTGAAAGCAGGGAAGCCAATTCGCGAGTTCATCGATGAGATTCACGAGAAACAGTTATCGACGATCACGAAATACGGAATCAGTTACGATATTTTTTCAGGCACGTCTCAGCCGGATTGTTATCCGACTCACGAAAAAGTTTGCCAGGACTTCATGGTGAAGCTCTGGAAGAACGGGATGCTCGAGAAGAAGACGACGAAACAGTGGTACGATCCGAAGCTCAATCGCTTTTTGCAGGATCGGTTTGTGAATGGGAAATGTCCGAATCCGAATTGTACGAATGAGACTGCGTATTCGGATCAGTGTGAGGTCTGTGGGATGGAGTATGATCCGTCTCAACTCATCAATCCAAAATCAACATTGTCTGACGCAACTCCGGAGTTGAGACCAACAGCTCACTTGTGGCTCGATATGACGAAAGTTCAGGATCAACTCGTTGAGTGGTTGAAGACCAAGCAGAACAAATGGCGCAAGGGTGTGATCAACGACGTGTTTGAGACGGTGCAACCGGCTTTTCAGTTTTCGAATGTTCATGAGAATACGTACAAGGAACTGAAAGCGCAACTTCCCAAGCACAAATCGAAGTACGCGCCGGGGAAAAAAGTTCTTCTCCAGTTTGAGAACAAAGCAGATTTCAATACGGCGTTTGAAAAGCTCAAGAGCTTCGAGCCGCAGGTGATGGATGGCTGGGCCCATCGTTCGATCACGCGTGATGTGAGCAATGGTGTTCCGGTGCCGGCAGAGATTGATCCGGAGATGAAGGGCAAGACTCTGTATGTGTGGCCGGATTCTTTGATCGCGCCAATCTCGTTTTCGATGGTCGCAAGAAAAGATGCTGAACGTTTCTGGAAAGATCCCGAAGCGCGCATCTTCCAGTTCCTCGGACAAGATAACGTTTACTTCTATGTGCTCATGCAGGGAGCGATGTGGTTCGGGATCAAGAATGAGTATCAACTCACGGATGTGTTCTCGGTGTTCCATTTGATGGTGGATGGCGAGAAGATGTCGAAGTCGCGCGGGAACTTTTATACCGGTGATGAGCTTCTGGAAAAATACGATCCGGATCAGGTGAGATATTTCTTAGCAACACTTGGTATTGCGGAGAAACCTTCGAACTTTGACTTCGCGACTTTTGAAGAGAGAAACAAATTCCTCGCGGGCCCGATGAACGCGGCGATTGAAAAACCGATCTCAGCAAGTCAGTCGAAGTTTGGTGGCAAGGTTCCGGAGGGAAAACTCCTCGAGAAAGTGGAGAAAGAAACATTCAAGATCGTTCAGCTCTATCTCAAGAACATGGAGAAGAGTGATCACATCACGCTTCTCGGCCAGATTGAAAACTACGCGAGATCGATCAACGGACTTTTTGTTCAGTACAAGCCTCACGATGACAGAGCGGAAGAGCAGGGACGCAAGGACGGGCTCTATTCGTGCTTCTACGTCCTGAAGAATCTCATGATCATGCTTTATCCGTTTGCACCTCAGACGATGGAGCGGGTGAGGGAGAGTCTCAATCTTCCGAAAGACGTGTGGAATGTGAATCAACTCGGTACCGGTATCGATGCCGGTCACTCGATCAATCAGAAACAAGTTTACTTCCCGGCAGTGGAAGGAGCTCAACAGGAATGATGACTAAAATCTTTCTTCTCTTTGCTCTCTTTTGTTCAAGCGTCCATGCGGACACACTTATGACTTCACCGAAGCATGGAGAGAGAGTCGAAGTTTCTGATCATACGGTGACTTTGAAATGGAATGAATTTCCGGGGGCAACGTCATACTTCCTGGATATTTTTCCTGAGAAAAAGGCTTCTTCGATAAAAACGATTCAGGTCAATGGCACATCCTACGTCCTGAAGTTCAAAAAACTTCCTCCGACGTTTTACTGGAGAGTGAGAGCGCTGGAAGATCTCAGCCCAACGAAGAAACTCAATACCGTTTACCTCTACGAAAAACCAATTCTTAACATCAGTCTCTACGCGGAACAGCTCTCCTCACATGTTTCCGTCAAATCGACCGACGTGAACAATTCTGCCAATGTCACCGGCCCAATGGTTGAGGCGCACGTCGATTACTCACCGGTCAGATGGAAGAATAAATATTCCTTCGCCGCTCACGTAAGAACCTCAGATCTTAAAAACGGTAGCGGGGATGCCTTGAAAGAGCAGAGATTGGGTGCTGAATTTGGGTATCACTTCAACTCAGGTCTTAGTGGAAAAAATATTCTCTATGCCGGTTACCACATAGTGAACAATCTCAAGTTCAAGTTCGACGATACCATCACCGCCAATTACAAAGTGAACTTCCTTACGCTTCGATATTTTTATCAGCGTCCGGTTTTCAAAACCTGGGAAATGGAACTGGGAACCGGTGTGCAATTTCCGTTCCCGTATACTTGGAAACCATCATTTATTTTCCGGCCACTTCTCGGAAAACGTATCGGGACACACTGGCGCCTCGATGGATTTCTT
>JBJMLZ010000253.1:0-7023 GCA_045805035.1 Bacteriovoracaceae bacterium | reverse complement strand
GGCCATGTCCACTACCGCGGCAAGAAGAATTTCTCTTTTCTCTTTCTCACCGTCTGCCCAAAGCACATCGAACACAAGTTTTGTCATGAAGAAATCTTCTCCACGAAGATGAATCAAGGAGTCCGTGAGAGACATGTCTTTGAGCTTTCCAATTGCTTTCTGTTCCCCGAGCTGAGTGGTCACCGGAACATGTTGCTTGAAGAAAGTAAAAACATCCTTCCGAAGTTCTTTCACCTCGCAGGCGAGTGCGGATTGAGTGATGAAGAGGACAATGAGGGCCAGCATTTTCATAGGAGACTCCTTGGTGGGGAGTAAGAAACACAGGGCCCGTGACTTTGTCAGAGAAGGCGATGGAAATTCAGAATATTTCAATGAAACGGTTGGCCGGATCGATGCGAGTAGATCCTGAGATAGATTAACTATCTCAAGATCTACTGGAGATTTGAATTAACGATGCGCGAGCTGGTTGAAGCGTTCGCGCTTGCGATCATGTCGATTTCCGCGACGTCTCTCGTGGTGAATGCTCCACCAATCAATGGCCCCACCTAAAAGAACAACGGCGATGATTCCGTTCAGAACGTGATCGAGGGTACCAAGCTCAGAGAAATTCGGAATGATCCGCAGGAGCTCGGGGTCTGCGCCGTGATAACCTACCGTCGGCGTGCCTGGTTTTCCGAAGACAAATCCCATGAAGGAATTGAAGCCGAAGAAAATGCCGAAGCACAGACAGGTGAGAAAGGCATTGCGGTCACTGTCCTTGAATCCGTTGTACATCAGAGTTCCGCCTGCCACCATCAGTACGAGACTGTTAAATACTGATAAGTGAAGTCCTGCGAATGATGGATAAAGAATTCCGGCCGCACCCAGCACAAAGAGTATGAAACCTACGACAATACTGATTGTCTGAGGGATATTCTTTTTTTTCCCGGGTGCCGGTGGATGGGGATGAGCTTCCATGTGTCCTCCTCTAGTCACCCATAGGGAAAGCAAAAACCAGACCAAGCAAATGATAATGAAATCAGATGGAGAATGAGGAAGTGTGGGGAGAAGTGTCTCGGCCACCGCGTGGTTATTTTTTTCGGGTCATCTGAGCGTGTTGCTCAGAAAGCGTACGCTCTGAACCATTCATTTGCGCCTTGTAAAAACGGACTTTCACGTCTCGCGGAAGATAATCCTGCTCCACCCAGTTTCCCGGATAAGAGTGAGCGTACTTATAATTTTTCTTCTCCGGCGAAACATTCGAAAGATGTCCTGGCACCTGGATCGTAGGATTTTCCTGAACAAACGCCATCGCTTCATTGATTCCGGAGTACGCGGAGTTTGATTTTGGTGAAAGCGCGATAAACACGGTCGCGTGAGCAAGTGTAATCCGTGCTTCCGGCATGCCGATTTTTGTCGTTACGTAATGGGCATTCGTCGCCACCGTTAATGCCTGAGAGTTGGCCAGGCCCACATCTTCACTCGCGAGAATCATGAGTCTCCGCGCGACGAATTCCGGATCTTCACCACCATCGAGCATGATCGCCAGATACAACAACGCTGCATCCGGATCGGAACCGCGAATGGATTTAATGAAAGCAGAAATCACATCATAATGGCGGTTGGCATTTTTGTCGTACTGGCGGGCATGGAGGAAAAGTTCTTTGAGAACTTTCTCACTATCGTTGAGCTCCGTCGCGGAGAAGGCCATGAGACGGGCGAGCTGATTTAAAGCAAAGCGCGCATCTCCATTGGAAAGTTTGGCAATCTCAGGAAGAAACGAAGAAAGCTCCGGGCGCTTGAGATCCGTCAGCGCACGCTGAAGAATTTCTTCGAGATCTTGTGGCGAAAGCTGCTCCAGTTCAACCAGCGACACGCGTGAGATAAGGGCCTTATTGAGAGACGTATGAGGATACTCCGTGGTCGCACCGATAAAAAGAAAATCACCGTTCTCAAGGTACGGAAGGAGAGCATCCTGTTGCGATTTATTGAACCGGTGAATCTCATCGATAAAAAGAATCGAATCCCGTCCGAACTCGCGGCGCTTATCGAGCATTTCCTGAATCAGGCGCTTGAGCTCGGGAATGCCACTGGTGACGGCAGAAAACACGTACAGTTCGCGATCAATCTGAGAGGCGATGATGTGAGCAAGGGTCGTTTTCCCGGTCCCCGGAGGCCCCCAAAAGATCACGTGGCGGGGGTGAGAGACGATTTTCTCGAGCTGAGCGCGGATTTTCCCCTGACCGAAGAAGTCCGCCAGAGCTTTCGGCCGCATTTTGGCGGCCAAGGGGAGTTCATGGGGGTCGTTAGTGGAGAAAAGATCCGATTGCATCCCGTTTTTTTACCCATTGTGCACAGCAAGTGTCATTGACATAGGTGGCCGAAAGAGTTAAGTTTTGAGCCTCATTTCCAGCAGTCTTACTGCTATTAGCGCCGACAAAAGAGGGGGTGTAATGCACATGTCTACTATTCAAATTACGATCGACGACCGTTTTCCAGCTGAGAAAGCTATCAAGAAGTTCAAAAGACTTTGCGATGCTTATGGAATCGTAAAAGAGTACCGTGCACGCCAGGAATACAAGAAGCCTTCTGTGAAAATGAAGGAAAAACTTGAGAACGCTGAAAAGCGCCGTCACAAAACGGATTCCCGCTCCCGCCGTACTACTAAGTACTAATCCCATGAGGCCCACTTCGGTGGGCCTTTTTTTTATCAAAAATAATACCGAAGAAGTGAGTTCCATCGATTGTGGATGGCATTGAGATAAGGGCCCATGCCCTCGGGAGTCTTTTTATTTCTCTTCGTCAGATTCATGTTGAGAAGGTTGATCGTAAAGTTGAGTGAGTTCACGTTACGATTTAAGAACTCGTAGTTTTGGTTCTTGTTGATGTTGAGCTCGATCGGATGAACAAAGTTGAAATAGAAATGACGGAAGTCTTCTTTGTAGATGAAGGGAATAAATTCCACCACCGCCAGGGACATCAATGTCGCGAGCTCATCGAGCTGGAGAATCACGGGCCAGGTTTCTTTTTTTGAAGAGACATGCGCTTTGATAAAAAGTGATTTGTTATCAAACACACCTTTCACAGATTCGAGCTTCGCCTCGAATTCATCGAGCACTCTCATGCCGCCAATATTTCCGAGATAAGGAGAAGCGGACATGTGCATATTCGCGCGGGCCTGGATGACTTTTTGCGAGAGTGTGGAGAGGCGCTGCTGAAGATCTTTAATATCGGGGAAGCATTGTTCACTCAGCACACGCGGACAGTGAGTTTTGAGATTTTCTTTCAGATCAGCGAGATGTTCCAGTTCATCCTGGATGCTGATAATGTCTTTCGGATAATCAGGGAAGAGAGCGATCATCTGATAAAAATCGCCAAGAATGCCTGAGAGGACAGGTCTCACATTCGCACGAAAGGCTTCCTGCGAAAGACTGCGCTGAGCATGCGCTCGCCCCGCCAACATCAGGCATAGAAGAAATAAAACTCTCATGAAACGATTATGCCACAAAACTGACTCTGATGGCAGTTCGGAGTTTCCTTCCACGTGATAAAAAATCACATGGAAACGAACGACGTTTATCTTCACTCTTTCCGGCCTGTCTTCCCGAAATACCACCTTGAGCAAAATGAGATCCTTGACTGGACCATGAAGGCCCACCAGCGCGCACATGAGCTCCTGGGGGCGCACGATTCCGAAAAGCTCGAGAAGCTCCGGCGCTTTTTTCTGGATGATGAGCAGATTCACTCACGTTGGTATGAATGCGATGACGTGAACGAAAACTGGGACGCACATTCGATCTACCGGATAAATGAGATGACTCCGCATGGGACAGACATTTCTCAACGAAATGAATTCTTTGATAAGCGTGCGCAGGAAATTTTTCGCGTGCTTTATGAGCGCCAGGAAGTTCCGGATCACCTTATTCACGTGACGTGCACCGGTTATATTTCTCCAAGTCCGGCGCAGAAATTTTTCTCCGCGCAGAATGAAAGACCCGAGATTACTCACGCCTATCACATGGGTTGTTACGCTTCTTTGCCTGCGGTTCGACTTGGGCAGGCGCTGGTACAAGGTCGCAGCCTTGATGTTGATATCGTTCATACTGAAATGTGCAGCTTGCATATGGACCCGGAGCTCGTGAGTCCGGATCAGATGGTGGTGCAAAGTTTGTTTGCCGATGGACACGTTCGCTATCGTCTCTCTCCGGAAACACAAAACCGTTCACTGAAGCTTCTCGCGACCTATGAAGAAATTGTTCCGGATTCAGCGGCGGATATGACCTGGATGCCGGGGCCTTACGGAATGAAGATGACTCTCTCCAGGGAAGTGCCGATGAAAATCGCGACTTCACTTCATTCGTATCTCAAGAAACTTGCGGCGGCGGCTGGAAAAGATCTCTCTTCACTTCTTAAAACTGCGATCTTCGCGGTTCATCCGGGTGGCCCGAAAATTGTCACAGGAATACAGGTGCTTCTTGCCCTCTCTGATGAACAGGTATCGGCGAGTAAAAAAGTTCTTTTTGAAAGAGGAAATATGTCATCCGCGACTCTTCCGCACGTGTGGGATGAGATCCTGAAAAGTGATCCGGAAAAGGGAACACCGGTTGTGGCACTCGCTTTCGGTCCGGGACTCACCATCATCGGCGCGGTCTTCGAGGTCACATGATTCTTTACGTGCCTTTCATTCTTCAGGGCCTCATCATGCTCGTGGATGAATTTGTGATTCACGAGAAGAGGGGACTTCCGAAGTGGGAGAGGTATGGGCATCCCCTGGATTCACTCACGGTCCTTGCTGCTTTTGTTTACCTGATCAATTTTCCGTGGAGTGAAGGCAATCAGACCATCTACATCGTCATTTGTGTTTTTTCGTGTCTCTTCATCACGAAAGATGAATTTGTTCATCAACAAGAAAGCTCAGGCCTTGAGCACTGGCTACACTCACTTCTTTTTCTCCTGCATCCGGTGAGCTTCTGGTGCGCGGCCCTCATCTGGAAAAACAGACCAGGAGATAAGTTTCTTCTGATCCAGTCCGTGATTCTTTTTACTTTTATGCTTTATCAAATTTTCCGCTGGAGCGATTTATGGCAGAGGTCAACAACGAGATCTACGAAAACCTTGGAGAAAGATGGTACGAGGCCTGGGACGATCCCGTCGCGCTCCTCCGCGCGCAAGGTCGGGTGATTCTTCCGTGGATCAATGATCGGATCAAGAAAAATTTTGGTGAAGAGAAGGTGAGTGTCCTCGATGTTGGTTGTGGGGCCGGACTTCTCTCAAACGAACTCGCTCTCGAAGGTCATGCCGTCACTGGAGTCGACATGTCCGCCGAGAGCCTGAGGATTGCTCAGCTTCACGATGCGACCAGAGGGGTGACATACGTTGAGGCGGATGCTCTCGAACTTCCATTTCCGGATGAAACGTTTGAAGTAGTGACGTGCATGGATTTTCTTGAGCACGTCCATTATCCCGCCCGCTACATTGCGGAGATGTCGCGCGTCCTTCGCCCGGGCGGACTTTTTTTCTTTCACACATTCAATCGCAACGTGCTTTCCTGGATTGTGATCATCAAAGGTGTGGAGTGGTTTGTGAAAAACACGCCGAAAGACATGCACGTGATTGAGCTATTTATCAAACCCGAGGAGCTCAAAGATTACTCGCGGAGGGCAGGAGTAGAGACGATGGAAATGACCGGCATCCGCCCGGTGATTGGTTCGATTCCGTTGAAATCGATTTTCACCGGCGTGGTGTCTCCGGAAATGCGATTTACCCTCACAAAATCGTTACATATGTCCTATCTGGGATACGGCCGGAAGATTAAATAAATAGTCTTAAAAAGATAAAAAACCCTTAAGGACCGCCCTCGCGCGGTCCTTTTTCTTTCCGCGGGTTTGTAAATATTACATTTCCCGGGGCCAGCTCAATTCTCCTTCAGGTACAGATCACCCGTTCACAACGTTAACCGGTTTTGATAAGAACCAACCACTTTTTCTAACAAGGAGAAAAGAATGAGATTCATGTCTGTGATCCTCGCCCTCACGCTTTCTATGAACGTGTTCGCTGGATCTGTTTCTGAGCTCGAGAAAAGCCTCGATGCTTACAACTACGCTCTTACTGTAGAATGGGACCAGAAAGACCAGGCCTTCTACAATGCAAAGACTCAGGAGTTCTTCGCTTCAATGACTAAGCTCATTAAGGAGCAAGGTCTCTCTCAAGCTGAAGTTCTGAAGCTTGCTGAATCAAAAATGGACAAGTCTGCTGTTGAAGCTCTCAAGCTCAAGTTCACAGTTCTCTCTAAGACTTCTTCTGCTGAAGACCTCGCTAAGGCGATCCAGGATTCTTCTAAGAACCTCTACGCTCGTGGCGCTTCTTGGAATGGCGAAGTGATCATCCCGGTTGCGGTTGGTCTCGTTATCGCTGGCGTTATCGGCTACGCGATCTGGTGGAACGCTACTCACGAGTGCGTTGCTTGGCAGAACGAGTACGTTTGTAACACATATAACAACTGCTACGGCGGTGGTTATGATCCGTACTACGGAGGCGGTTACTACGGCGGGTACTACGGTTCTTGCTACGGCACAGGTTACACAACTTGTGGCTACGAAGACGTTTGTACTCAGTACGCTAAGAAAGATTAATTTCTTCCTTGAGGGCCGCGAAAGCGGCCCTTTTTTTTTATTTCGGTGTCAGTTTGTCCCTGAACCGGAATCCTTCTGACACCGAAAACTCAAAAAAAACTCACACTTAAAAATCTATGTTTCTTTCTGACTTCTTACATTGATATGTGTGTTTACAGGCATACAAATCTCTGGAGGAGATACGCATATGAAAAAACTTTTTAGTTTATTACTCGTTCTTTGTTTCTCAGTTAACGTCATGGCCTCTTCGACTTCAGGTCTTGAGCGCGCGATGGACGATTACCAGTTCGCCCTCACTGTTGAGTGGGACCAGAAAGACCAGGCGGTCTACCAGGCCAAGACCGACGCTTTCTTTGCTGAGATGGCGAAGATGATCGCTGATGAAGGTCTCACTAAAGAAGATCGGAAGAGC
>JBJMLZ010000252.1:0-5752 GCA_045805035.1 Bacteriovoracaceae bacterium | reverse complement strand
CATTCGGATAGTAATTCATGAGCATCATCGGGAGTGTCAGATCGTAATCGATTCTTCCATCGGGTTTTGTCGGAAGCTGGAAGGCACCTCCGGATTTATGAAGAGCAAGAGCGATGAGGCCCGGAAAAATCACAACGAATGGAAGAAGCATTTTCGGGAAAGCCGCAATGAGCGGAGTTCTTTGAGCAGCGGACATGTTTCGCGCAATCATCGCTCTCTGAACGACCAGGAAGTCCGTACACCAGTAACCGAACGAGAGAACAAAACCAAGACCGAGGCACATCTGCCACCAGTTCACACCCATGGTGTTGGAGCCTTCACTTCCGAGATATCTCCAGGTGCTCGTCATGTCCTGCGGGATCTTCGCCACAATTCCTTCCCAGCCGCCAACTTGATTGAGGCCCACGAACACGAGTGGAGCAATACCCAGAACGATGAGGAAGAACTGAAGAACTTCGTTATACACCGCTGAGGTGAGACCACCGAGGAAGGTGTAAACCATCACGATGCCCGCAGCGATGAGGATCGAAATATTGAAAGGCCAGCCAAGAAGAGTCTGGAAAAGAAGTGCGAGCGCATAGAGCGAAACCCCGGATGAGAATAAAGTCATCGCGGCGAAGGTGAGCGCATTGAACGTGCGGGTCTTCTCATCAAAGCGAAGCACGAGATACTCCGGCACTGAACGGGCGCGCGAGCCGTAGTAAAAAGGCATCATGAAAATTCCGAGAAACACCATCGCAGGAATCGCACCTAACCAGTAGAAGTGCGAAGTCATGATTCCGTATTTGGCACCAGATGCGGCCATGCCGATCACTTCCTGCGCGCCGAGATTGGCGGAAATGAACGCGAGACCCGTGATCCACAAAGGAAGCGAGCGACCGGACTGAAGAAAGTCAGAGCTCGATTTCATGTTTCGTTTCACCACGAATCCAATGCCGAGAACGAACACGAAATAAATGGCGATGATGAGATAATCGACTGCGGAAAGCTGCATGCAGGCACCTTAGGTAAATTAAGAAAAGCTTAAGCCTTTGTGTCTTCACAAGCTTACCGAATCAGCGGGTCATTCTTCAACAAAAGAAATCGATTTCCCGATTCTACGCGTCTTTATTTCGCCCTGCTGATCAAGGATTGTGCCCCCAATCGATTCAAAGGAAGGTTCATGCTCATGCGACTCGCTCTCATTCTCTCTTTTCTTTCACTCTCACTCACAAGCTACGGGGCCAAGATGGAATTCAAAAATTACGTTTTAAAAAACAAAAACGGAACTGAAGTCGACGTCACCAATTACGGCGGCATCATCACGAAAATTCTCACGAAAGATAAGACCGGCAAACTCGCAGACATCACACTGGGTTTTGATCGCGCGGAAGATTACGAAAAGCACAAAGAGCATCCATATTTTGGCGCCCTCATCGGTCGCTACGGCAACCGCATCGCCAAGGGGAAATTCACTCTCGACGGAAAAGAATACAAGCTCGCAGTGAATAACGGACCGAATGCTCTTCACGGCGGAATAAAAGGCTTTGATAAAGTTTTCTGGAACGTGAAACAAGACGGCAATAAGCTGACTTTGAATTATACGAGTAAAGATGGCGAAGAAGGTTATCCGGGAAACCTCAAAGTCACCGTGACGTATGAACTCACGGACAAAGATGAACTGAAAATCAATTATCTCGCAGAAACGGACAAGGCGACTCCGCTCAATCTCACGCAACACACCTACTTCAATCTTTCTGCTGACAAAAATCAGACGATCCTCAATCACCAGATCATGATCAACGGTGATGAAATCACCGAAGTGGATTCAGATCTCACGCCGACCGGAAAACTTGTTCCCGTGAAAGGCACCGTGATGGATCTCACCAAACCGACCACTATTGGGGATGGCATCGGAAAAGTGAAAGAAGGCGGTGGCTACGATCACAACTGGGTTCTTCGCGGAAAAGCGGGAGAGCTGAAAGAAGCAGCGACTCTTTATGATCCGTCTTCGGGACGCTTCATGGAAGTGTGGACAACGGAGCCAGGACTTCAGTTTTATTCGGGGAACTTCCTCGATGGAAAACTCACTGGGAAAAACGGCGATGCTTACGTGAAGAACGACGGACTGTGCTTAGAGACCCAGCACTTTCCGGACTCTCCGAACCACCCGAACTTCCCATCAACGATTTTGCGTCCGGGTAATAAATATACGAGCACTACAGTTTATAAATTTGCTGTGAAATAACAGCGAAAAGAGGAAAATTTTATGCTGAATCTTGCACTCATCGTGGGCCTTTGGGCGACCACCTGTATTCAGTCCCAGAACGTGAACTACGCGGGCTTTATGATTGAGTCGTATGACGTTCGCGAGAACGGCAGCTACGATTTTAAACGCGAATGGTACGCGGATTCTATGTGTAATGAGCAGTACGGCTCAGAGAATGAAAGCGGGGTTGTGAGCGTCGGAAAAAAAATCGACGGCATTTTCGTGAACGGAAACACTTTCGAAGCAGATTTCAAAACGGCGATGGGTGTTGATCTCGGTGCAGTGAAAGTCGACGGCAATAAACTCAAAGTCGCGCGCGGCATGAGAGGCAGCACGCTCAGAAATTCCATGGTCGGTGTGTTCGACTACGTCAAAAAATAAAGCTGACATTAAGGTGGCCACTCCTGATACTGAGCTTAGCTTAAGCTCGTCTCAAGGAGTGGTGCATGCTTATCGATACTCAGTCTGTTTCTCCCTGGTATGTTCTTCATCGCGGTTTTCGTCTCACCAAAGCTTGCAGAAAATGCGCGACTCCACTCTCCCACTTCAAGGCCTTCGAAAAAAATTATTCGGGAATACTTTCAAGATGTCCGGCGTGCGCGAAAGAAATCGTACGTCTAAGAGTTAACCACAAAGCCCCATTCAATAACGACTCTTCCGTCAACAATGAGATCTTTGGGCGGATTCGGGAAAGGGCCCGCCTGGTTGAAAGACTCCACGGCGGCGTCGTCAAGCTCCTTCACTCCTGAGCTCCCAAGAATCACGACTTCAACAATCTCGCCGGCTCCGTCCATGACGATCCGAAGAGCAGTCACGAGCTGATCTTCTGAGGCGATTGCCCTCCCCTGTTTGGCGAGGGCCTGGGCCTTTTCCTGCACACTTCGGCCCCAGAAATCTTCGAGCTTCTGTTTAATCCGGTGATAAAAACCAAAATATTTATACTCAGTAGTGTTGAGATGAGTGAGATCTCCCAGAGGAATATCCTGAATGTAATCGTTGGTGGAACTCACGGTGCGTGCGCCGTGGCCCGCGCCTCCGCCTCCGCCTCCGCCTCCTGCGGGAGATTTTTTTGCCATCGCGTATTCACGCGCGGCCTTGTGAAACGGATTCTTCGCTGCGATTTCTCCACCGAGGGCACCGAGTGAAAGTTGTTTTCCCGGTTTTCCTCTCGAGCCATTGCCACCTTGATTGGCCTTATTGAATTTCTGCACGACTCGCGCTTTCGTCTGGCGATCGAACGCGCGATTTTTGTCTGAGAGATAAGCATTCTCTTTCGGTGTCGTCTGTTCATTGGGATCTTCACTTTCCACGATCTGCTTCGAGCGTCGCTCCGTCGGAGCGAACTTAACCTTGATTATTTTTGTGACTTCGGGAGACGAATTCTGCCGGTGATCATGCTGCCACCGGAGAAACATCGTTGAGACGTGCACAATGAGAATCAGGAGAAACAAAATGCGGAAGGTGGTGACGTTCGGCTTCCTCATGCTAGTATTTTAGAACAATTCAAAGGGAATGCATGACGATCAAAATCCTCTCCGAACAACTTCTCTCTGATAATTGGGGAAAGCTCAGTAAGATTTCTTTTGAGTATCAGATGCCCAATGGAAAAACGGAGATTCACAAGCGCGAAGTTTATGACCGCGGCGATGGTGCGACGATCCTTCTTTATCACGAAGAGAAAAAGACAGTGATTCTTACGAAACAATTTCGTTTGCCGGTGTGGATGAATAAGCACCCGACCGGAATGTTCACGGAAGCGTGCGCCGGGAAAGTGGAACCCGGTGAAGATCCGACGGTGTGTATTGTGCGCGAAACGGAAGAAGAAACCGGTTACTGTATCAAGAATCCGAAGAAAGTTTTTACTGCCTACATGTCACCGGGTTCTGTCACAGAAATCATCCATTTTTATCTCGCTCCTATTCGCGAAGAGTGGAAACGCACGTCCGGTGGTGGACAGCAAAACGAAGAGGAAGCGATTGAAGTGAGCGAGGTGCCGTTTGAGGATGCGCTTATGATGGTGAAATCCGGAGAAATCCAGGACGCCAAAACAATAATGCTTCTTCAGTACGCGCGACTTGAAAGAATTCTTTAGAACATGCCCGCATGACATAATGCTGTGGGTATGAAATGGTGTGGGCCTATGAAAATTCTCCTCATCGCTCTGATTCTGATCAGCACATCTCTTTTTGCGGACACAACTTCCGACAACGAAGAAGTGGAAGTGGGTACTCCGAAAGACTGCATGGACCTCGGAAAAACGAATGATCAGGGACGGGAAGATGAGCGCCTCGAGCTCCAGCATAGAATCACCGACTGCTTGGGCCCCGAGGAAGAAGACGCCAAGACTGAGGTCGTAGAAAAGACCAGAAAAGTGGTTTCTCAGTAGTCTTCGATTAAGAAGTGGCCCTAGTCTTAAGACCTCTCTAACAATCACCCCTATTCTGCGAATTCCTCTAACACTATACCACTAATAATTTCATTGATTTAAGTCGATAAAACAGGGAGATGAAACCCTTCAGTTTCGCCCTATTCATCGTCGTCTGGTTTATTTCCACCTCCTGCCAGGTGAAAAACGGAACTACGTCCAACGGTCTCATCTCCAATCACGTACCCGTGACAAATTCTTTTACCGTCACGGTTCCTTCTTCGCGCACGTACGCGGAAGGTTCAGTTTTAAATTTCACACTCACGCATCCCTTCTCACTCATCGTCAGCGGATCTCCGCGACTCGCACTCACGATTGGTGCTTCAACGGTCTACGCTGATTACGTTTCCGGTTCCGGCTCGAAGTCACTCACGTTCAGTTACACCGTCGCAAACGGTGACACGGATACGGATGGCATCAGTGTGAGCTCTTCGCTTGATCTCAACGGCGGCACCATACAATTTGATCTCACCGATGTTTCGACAACGCTGTCGATTCCTTCCACCACCGGAATCAAGATCGACACCACCGGTCCAACTGTAGCTGGTGCAGTCGCGCCTCCGGCAGGAAAATATTATTCGGGCTACATGCTGATGTTTGAAGTGAGCTTTAGTGAGCCGGTGACAGTCACCGGAACTCCTTCAATCAATCTCACGTTCGATGAGTGTACCGTAGCAGGTGCTCAGACAAGACAAGCGAAGTACGCTTCCGGCAGTGGCACGGGCACTCTGCGCTTCACTTACTCGGTGGAAAATGATTGCAACGAAACTGCCGGCGGTATGCCGCTGACCACTTCCATTCAGTTGAACGGCGGGACAATCAAGGATCTCGCGGGCCACGGAGCTCCCCTGGATTTCTCCGCGTTTCTTTCTTCACCGATCGCCAATACCACTCAGGTGCGTGGTCGCTACCCGTTGATCAGCGGTATCGTTTCGCCCGCCGCTGGAACGTATGCTCCGGGCGGAAACCTCGATTTCACATTGAACTTCGATCGTGCGGTGACTGTGAGTGGAACCACTCCGTACTTCAACATCAAGATCGGAACCGATGCCACCAAGCAGGCCACCTATCTCTCCGGT
>JBJMLZ010000251.1:0-10438 GCA_045805035.1 Bacteriovoracaceae bacterium | reverse complement strand
AATCACATTCATTTCATCATTGAGGCGGACAACAATCACTTCTTAGAACGAGGCATGCGCTCCCTCACCGTCACCATCGTCAAAGGCCTCAACAAAGGAAAAGCTCAATTACAACGATATCACTTGCACGTTCTGAGAACACGTAAAGAGACAAAGAACGCAGTCCTCTACGTCTGTCATAATGAAAAGAAGCATACAAATAGAACAAACCTCGACCAGTTCTCTTCCGTTTGTCTGCTTCTCAAAGTGAGTTTTGATTACTGTGTAACCAAGCTCGACGTTGGAAAAAGCTTTTTGATGAAAACATATGTCGGCCCGTGACTCTGGTAACCAAACCGGTGCCAGCCATCGGGATTGAGAATTCTCTCAAACCCTTCCTGCAGGAGAAAATCATTTAAAGGATTGCTCGGCTTTGTCGTGAGAGCGACAAATTTGTACCCAGCTGATCTCCTCATCATCTCGAAAAAAAGCTCACGAATATATCCCCTTCCTCTTGCTTCAGGCACTGAACTCGCCTTACCGAACACGACTCCCGGGTATTCAAGCTCGAGTACCTTAGGAAAATCCAGATTCTCTTCCAGCTCACGCGCAGTAAACACGGGAAGAGCGCGAAAGGTAGAGAGCAGTTTCCCATTCTCAAATCTACCGAGATTGAGCCCAACTGAATCCGAAATATCTGGTACCAGACAACGATGCTCGACCGAAAAGTCGCTTGCTCCTAAAACAGAGCTGCGGATGTCCCGCAGCTCCTCGAACGATGTTACTTCATGAATACCGTGCTTCATATTTTCCTCTCAGGACTTTTGCGTAAAGCGCGTCCGGCACACTCAGCGCGACTCTGCCTCCCAGATGAATCCCCTCGAGAATTTCTTCTTCGGCGACTCCGTTATCCAGAAGGTCTTCAATCCCTTTCATCATCCATTCACCATGCTCGTCACTATCCACACTGATGTGTTCATCGATGTAAAAGAGACTGGCCTTCATCTCGACAAGCATAGGGCGCATGAGAAGGAAAAGATCCGGCACGATCATCTCTGCAATCATAATCCATCCCGCGATCTGTGCTTCACTCATCCGGATCACACTGTTCATGATCTCCGTCGGGTGTTTGGCGAGTGGTGAGTAGTGATAGAGATCACCGAAGTACGGATCAATTCCCTTACTCATCAGAAACTCCGCGCAGTGAGTGACGTGAGATGTGTGACGTGCGCCCGCTTCGCAGAGTAGGTTATCCGTAATGGCCTTCTTGAGTACCGGATTGCGAACCCGGTCCTTCATGATCGCGAGCATTGGCACCCACAAAGTCGAATCGATGTACTGAAGTTTCATGAACTCCTTCCCGATCTCCTCAGACACGAGGCCCTGACGGATCAGGGTACGGAATGGATGATTCCTCATCTGCATCTGGTAGTGACCCAGCGCCTCTTCGACATTCTTCAACTTTGACTGTGTTTGCACTTCTACGGCGAACATATTTCCCTCCTTTGGGTAAATCCAAAGTAGCGCACTTGATTGTTTAAATTAAGTGAATGTTCTGATATATATGTATCCATTATGGAAACATACAAACTCGAAGCCTTTGTGACGTTCTCTCAAACGGAAAATGTGAGGAAAGCAGCTGAGCTCCTGGGACTTACGCCTGGTGCTCTCTCAAAGATCCTCCATTCTCTCGAAGATGATCTCGAAATTCCCCTCATTGCTCCGGTGGGAAGGCAAGTCACACTCACGGCGGAAGCGCGTGCCTTTCTTCCCGATGCCCAGAGAATGATCAAAGACTGGAAGGCGATCAAGGAAGGACTTCGCGGAGTGAGGGATGACAAGAAGCTGGCGCCACTGTCGCTTGCGACCTTCGAAGTTTTTTCCACCTATTTTCTTTCGGGCCTTGAGGCGATCAAATGGGATCGTGGTCTCAAGCTTTATGAAGCGGTTCCCGGAGAGATTGAAAGGCTTGTGCTCGATCAGAAAGTGGATCTTGGCATCACTTATCTACCAGTTCCTCATCCGCGCCTGGATTTCATGAAAATCCGTTCGGTGGAAATGGGCGTCTACGTAAAAAATCGGACGTTCACTGATGTTGAACAACAAGACATTCCTTTCGTGGTTCCGATCGCACCACTTTCAGGTAGTCCGACGAAGGCGAAAGGTCTCGATGGATGGCCCGAGACTGCTTACGAGAGAAAAGTTCAGTATGAAGTGACACTTCTTGAGTCAGGACTCGAGCTTTGTCGTCAGGGCAGATGCGCGGGATATTTTCCGGTGTTCATCGCTGAGGAACACAATCGCCGGGTGAAAAGTGAGTTTGCGCTGGAGAGAAAGCCCTCCCCTTATGGTGCAAAGAAGTGCTACGCCGACGTCTTTCTCGTGAAACCGAAGTCTCGACCGGAAGATGAGCTGGTAAAGAAGCTCGCGCGGATGATTCGTTCAGTCTGCGGATAATGAGTTAGCCACCGAATCTTCGGGTAAACTTGGGCCATTCTTAAGAGCGGAAAATCGCAAAAAAAAATCTTTTCACTCGTCTTGGCTTTTGGCCCTGGTGAGAGGAATATGCCGGCATGCATACCCGCGAAGAAAGAATCCAGGGTCTCATGCTGAATGAGATTGCTCACAAGAGTGTTCCCGCTGCAATTGCGTTTGCAGTGTTCGCGATTGTGATTTTCTTTTTTCCTTTCGGCGTCCACGAACTTCTTCCGCTGATGAGATTTGCCTGCGTTGGTGTAGTCGTATCCTCCCTCTATCGAATCGCGATCTCAAAAGTGATGAAGACTACGGAATCCGCAGATGCGGGATTCACGAAAGTTCGTTTTAGTGTGTGGCTCAATACTTTTTCCTGGACGGTGATCATTGGTTGCGTGTCGTGGGAACTTCACGGCAACGGTCCTTACTTCTTAACTGCGATGATGCTTATTACGGGATTCTGTGCGGCCTCACTCGTCACTCTTGCCTATGACAAGTGGAGCTTTTTCCCTTTCAACACTCTTCTTCTCGGTGTGCCCGCTGCAATCTCTATCTACTACGGGGTTATGACGGGAGATGCGACACATTTTTTCCTTTCTTTTATCGTAGGTGTCTTTCTCCTCTACCAACTCCGCCAATATTTTGATTATCGCAAACTCCTCTCGCATCGATTCAAGACTCAGGTGGAACTGGAAGACACCAATAAAACTCTTGTCGATCAATCGGTAAAACTCGCACAGGCCTCGAAGGCTTCTGCGCTGGTGGAAATGGCGGGAGGACTTTCGCATGAAGTGAACAACTCTCTCATGGTCATCTTGGGAAATGTTCAGCAGCTCGCGCGGAAATTGAATGCGGAAGAATCACTTGATCTTGCTAAACGCCAGAAGATTGAGCGGACGGTGATGGCGATTCAGAAAATCAGATCAGTGGTGGATGGCCTCAAGTCTTTTTCTAACGAAGGTGAAGCTGCTGCGTTTGAGGAAGTTCCGCTTTCGGATGTCATGGAGCGGACACTGAACTATTGTAAAGAAATGGTGACTGCTCACGGAGTGGCATTCACGATGGATGATCCACCGGACGTCAAAGTGAAATGTCATCCCATGGAACTCACTCAGGCGATGTTCAGTATTATCAAGAATGCCGATGAGGCAGTGATGAAGTCGGACCCGAAAGACCGCTGGATCCGGATCAGGTTCGGAATGACCGGCGAAAAAATCGTGATCAAAATTATTAACGGTGGACACATCATTGATCCTAATGTTCGCCAGAAAATTTTCCAGCCATTCTTTACCACCAAAGAAGTCGGAGAAGGCACCGGACTTTCTCTCAGTATCGCCAAAGGAATTTTCCGCGAGCACGGCGGAGACATCACGCTTCAGGAATCAAACGAGTACACTTGCTTTCTTCTCGAGCTTCCCTGCACAAAGTTATAACTAAGAAAATCAGAATTCATTTGCCGCCTGCAGATTGAATCATGATGTCTCCTCCGCTCTCATAGTAGGGAGAAAACTTCCTCCATGGAGAAATAAATGAAGACATTCATCATCGGACTACTTGCGACACTCCTGATTCTTACCGGGTGCTCGTCAGTCAAAGAAAACAAGAGAACTTATGAAGGTGGCGCGATTGGTGCCGCAGTCGGTGCGGGCCTCGGTGGCATCATCGGCAAGGAAAAAGGCGCGGTCATTGGCGGCGTCGTCGGTGGCGGCATCGGTGCCTATGCGGGGAATCGCATGGACAAGCAGGCCAAAGAACTTGAAAAAGTAGCAGAGACAAAGCGCACGGAAATGGGACTTGTGACGAAACTCAAGTCCGACATTCTCTTCCCGACCGGAAAATCCAATCTCAAACCGCAGGCGAAGGATAATCTCCGTCAGATGGCAGACATCATGAAAAAATATCCGGAGAACGTTCTCACTGTAAAAGGTTTCACGGATGACACCGGAACTTCCCACGTGAATGAACATCTTTCTGCGGCGAGAGCGGAAGCAGTGAAAAAAGAACTGATCAAGGACGGCCTCACCGACAATTCCATCAGTACGCAAGGTCTGGGACCTGCCTTCCCGATTGCGACGAATAGTACCGCGAATGGAAGAAGCCAGAATCGTCGAGTGGAAATTGAGATTTCTGTAGACCAGTCAAAGCTTCCGAAGAAACAGGCCCAGGAAGAGAAGCCTTAGTCGAGAAAAGCGTATGTGTAGCCGATGAAACTCTGGAGATTGTTGTTAGCGATTTGCTGGTCTGAATCTCTGAACTCGATCATGTAAAGATCAAACCCCACTGAGATCAGATGGCGCTTGAAAAAAGCAAATCCCAGATTCATCGCCATTTCAAACTGAGGAACCACGCCCCCGCCCATCTGGAGCGCGGGGCCTCCGCCGAACTTGCCGCGAAAATAGGCCGGCCCATAGAGAAACATCAGGTCTCCCCCGAGAAGTGGCCCCGCGGATAAGGCAGAGAAATTGGAATCATATTTAAAGTTATTCGCATCCACATGTGCCTGATGCTCGGGTGCCAGTCGCTCAGGAAGATGGATCGACCGCTGGTCGACATTGAGGCCCACGAAAATGCTTGATGATTTCCCAAAGCCTTCGTTCTTCCCCACTCGTTCCACCAGACTCTTCTGCTCACGGATGTATTTCAGGTGTGAGGGAGTAAAGTAGTAGTGAATGCGCGCGTTTTTCGCTCTCATGCGGTAATCTTCATAGAAAATGTCACGACCACTATCTCTGACGAGCGCGCCTTCGTAGTTCTGATAATTCAGCCGGAAATCAAAGCTTCTCCACGCCCCCGTGATCCGGAGGTCTTTAAAGTCGCTCATTTTGTGGTTCACGTCTTCAGGTGTGCCACCGGAAAAACTGTAGCCTACGGTGATGTATTGTGTCTCTGCGCTGATGCCGAAGCCCGTCCCTACGTTCGGTTCAAACAGGAGGACACTCTTACCACTGTGAGTTTCGAGTTCACTGTCGCTGTTGACCTTCACGTAGCCAGCGGACAAAGATTGAAAGAAATCTTTTTCGATGAGTTCCGCGCGCGCGGAGACAAAGAATAAAAGGACCAGAAGATAGTGCATGCTTTAAAGCATAGCACATCTTCTGATCAATTTACTGCTGATTTTGTTTTCCTGTTAGTCCGGAACTTTCGTCACGGAACTGACGAATGCCGGAATCCTTCACAATGTCCTGGAGATTATCCAGACACTGATTCCAGCTTTTTTCACAGTCATTCGCAAACTCCCGGTTATTGAATCCGGAAACTTTGATCTCCACTCCTGAACCAGTGCCAAGGGATGTGAAAAGTATTTCTGTCTCGAGTTTTTCGGCGAGAAGCTTTCCATCTGGCGCGATGATCTCATCATCGACCAGGAGAAGTTTTTGATTCAGATCAATTCTTCTGAAGTGACCGTTACAGACAAAGACACCGTCTTTACTCGTATGTTCGTAGCGATACTTTCCGCCTTCGTTTCCGTCAAAAGATTTCACTTTCAACGTCATTCCTTCTGGTGCGCTCCATTTCTCAATCAGAACCGGGTCCATGAAATAACCAAATAGTTCATGCACTGGTATTGTGAAGAAGCGACTGACAACTGCCTTATCCATAAGACCTCCTTGGATCCTTAATCATCAATGTTGGAGCAACTGATCGGCGTGTTCTTGCGGAGATAATCCGCGAACACGGTCCAGTAATACTTGCCGGTGTATTGAAGCCCCTGCAGGTATTTTCTGTATCCCGGAAGAGATGTCTTGATCGCAAGCGCAACTTCTGCCGGAAATGCTACACGATAAACTGCTTTCTCATCTCCGATATCCTGTCCGTTGTCTTCTCCTTCCGGCGCAACCCGATAGCCGAGACCTGAAAAAGAAACGCCGTAACCATGACTACTGATCCACGACATAAAAAACTTGAGTTTGATTCCACTCATCAGAACCGTGGCAATTTCCCAACCCTGGTCGCCGTATTTTCTGAAGTGTGGAAAGCTGTTGGCAATATCTGCGTAAGTGACCGGGCCTGCGGGTTTTGACATCCCTTCAAACTGAGAAATATGCACACCGACTGCCGCACCGACTGCAGTACGCGCGGCCTTGGCCATGTGATGGCCCCAGCAGCTCGAGCGGACCACAGGCTTCCCTGCCTTATAACCCGAGATCGGAATCTGAGTGACGCCGATCACTTCATCAAACGGAAAAGCGAGATTGTCATTTCTCTGTGGTGAAGCCGACTCAATGAGTGAAGTCATCTGGGGGTCTTGAGGAACACTGTTGTCAATTTCATGAAGCTTGTATTCGACGACTTTCACATTTCCGTTGTCATCCACGTCAAGGAGAAGTGTGCCGACCGCGAGCCCATGCGCCCAGGCCTGAACAATCGGAACGGATTTTCCTTTTTTATTTTTTTCCCAGTCGACTTCAGTGAGCTTGGTGTGAGTGTGGCCGCCAATGATGACGTCAATCGCTGATGAGCCCTGGGCAAGACTGCGGTCACGCGATTGACCGATATGCGTGAGTGCGATCACAAGTTCCCGGCCTGCTGCTTTCGCTTTCTGCGCTTCCTGTTCGCCAACTGTAACGGGAGAAGAAATCAGGCCGGGCGCCATGGAGTAACGGAAATAAGCTTCATCGGTGGTGAGACCAATGACTCTGATTTTAATTCCGCCGCGGTCAATATCGACATAAGAAGTGATCGTGTCGTTCCATGCCATGTCAGGAGTTGGGACAACATTGGCGACGGTGAATTTTGTTGAGATGTTTGAGTTGCGGATTTGTTGCGCGAGAACTTTACCGCCCACGAGGTGATCGTGATTTCCGATCGTGGCGACTTCCGCGCCAAGAAGTTCCAGAGCATTCAGCGAACTCTTACCTTTATCCGCGAGAAAAAAAGATGTTCCCTCGCCCCAGTCGCCGGCATCAACCTGCAGGACATCGATGTTTTTCTGCGCGGCCGCATCTCTTAGTTCACGGATCTTGGTGCGCACGCGTGCGTAACCGCCACCCGACCCGTCATTGTATCCCGTAAAGTAAGAATGCAAATCGTTAGTATGAATGATCTGAAGAAGTCTCGCGTGTGATGTGTAGGAGAATAATAAAAGGGGCCACAGAATAAGTTGAAATCGTTTCATGCAAACCTCCATCCTGGAAAGCATCTGCCTCGATGTAAGAAAATTATCCCGGCCTCTTCGTGTCACGGACACCATGGTTTTACCCAAAGATTTCACCGCCGGGCGCGTGATGCTCTTTTCAAGATGTCATGATTTCCTTAACCACATGCAGTTGGGCGAATGGCATTATCACGGACTCACGATCAGCGGAATCTCGCTCGCAGGAGTGCGCACTTCACTCATAATTCCCGAGATGAGTGTGGGATTCGACGTGGCCCAGGGACTTCCGCATGCACTGCCGATGAATACTTTTCTCATCTCGCATGGTCACATGGATCACGCTGCAGGTGTTCCTTACGTGATCTCTCAGAAATCAATGTCGACGCACAAAACGCCGCGCTTTCTCATGCCTGAAGTCATGGTGGGGCCGATGAAAGAAATCATGAATCAGTGGGCGAAGATTGAAGGACACACTCATGACTATGAATTCATCGCCGCGAAGGCGCGCGAGACTTATGAACTGAAAGCGAATTTTTTCATTCGTCCCTTCCAGACTGTGCACAAGGTGCCTTCACTTGGATATTCCATCTTGAGGCGTTTCCGGAAACTTCGGGCGGATCTGGCTGGCCACGCTTCAGAAGAAATCCGTGAGTTAAAAGAAAAGGGCGAAGATGTGACGGAGGAAAGGCAGGAACTTGTGGTGAGTTTCACCGGCGATACGCAGATTGAATTCCTTGATGTGTCTCCTGAAGTCCGGGATTCCAGGATTCTCGTGATGGAGACGACGTTTTTTGATGAGAAGCGACCGATTGAAAGTGCGAGGGCCTGGGGACATACTCATCTGGATGAGCTTCTTCCACGCCTTTCAATGATCAGGAGTGAGAAGATCGTTCTCATTCACTCCAGTGCCCGATATTCTCTCGATGAACTTCATTCCATTCTGGATAAGCGCTTGCCGGAGGAAGAAAAAGAAAGAATTGTGCTCTTCCAGGGTCGGTAAAAAAAAATGCCCCGGGACCGCTCTCCCAGGGGCACTTTCCATGAAGTGTGAGCGAGACTAGAGACGCCGGAATGAAATACAAATTCGCCCGTCGTCAGGTCATCTTAAGAAATATTTTTTAATTTAAGCTCAGCGTTTATATTTCACCGTGAACGTCGCTTTGCCTATGCTGTTTTCATGAAGCAAAGTTTCAACTGAAGTGCGGTCGGAGTGCTCATTAAGGTTCAGGTGATCAGTTTTCATTGCATAGATCGTGAAAACATAGCGGTGAGGTTTGTCTCCGCGTGGCGGACAAGGGCCACCGTAATGAATCTCGTCAAAATCATTTTCCACTTCCAGCGCGTCTTCCGGAATCAGTCCTTTCTCGGAGGCATTTTCCGCAAGCGCAGTCGTGCCCGCAGGAATGTTGACAAGAGTCCAGTGCCTCCAGCCTCCATCGGCGTGAGGAGCATCCGGATCGACCACGGTGATCGCAAAACTTTTTGTTTCGTCCGGAAAGCCTTCCCATTCAAGAGCGGGAGAAATATTTTTTCCGTGGCAGCCCATTCCATTGAAGACGTATTTCTCCGGCATGAATTCGCCGGGCGTGAGTGAGGGTGAACGAAATGTAAACTGTTCCATATCCGTTTCCTTTGTTAGTGATGGTGGGCCTGAATTTCTCCGAAATCCTGCGACGGATTTCTTAAATTCTCGGGTTCCAGGGTAATTTCACCTGATCTGATCCGTCTCATCGCTTCTCCCCAGAGAAGAAGCTGATCGGTAAACGACTTCAAAGTTTTTTTGTGATAGTCGGCAGGCTTGAAAGTGTGAAAGTTTTCAAAGTCGGTGCGAAGACTGAATGCCATCTGTGTCCTGATGGTCGCCAGCTGAAGTTCCGCGAGAGTAATACGAAGCATTTCCACGACGCGTGTTCCTCCGACTCCTCCGTAGGCCACCACACCTGCCGCTTTGTTGTTCCATTCCTTGTAGAGAAAATCGAGTGCGTTCTTGAGAGAAGCAGCGATGCCATGATTGTATTCGGGAGAAACAAAGATATAGGCATCGAAAGTGCTGATCTTGGCGGACCATTTTTTCGTGTGGTCTTTCGTGTAATCAGAGCTCATTCCAGCAGGCACGGGCTCGTCAAGAAGAGGAAGATTGAAATCCTTGATGTCGACCAGCTCAAACTCCGCATCGTGACGGTTCTGGAGTTCCTGATACACCCAACGGGCGACGCCTTCGCCGACGCGATTTGGTCTCGTTGATCCGATGATAATTCCCACTTTGAGCATGGCCCACTCCTTGATTCGTTCACCGTACATTTTCGATCCGCAAAGAAATGATGGGTACTCAATTAATCTTGAGATTGAAAATGATCCTTCGTCCCTTGTCCGGAAATTTTTCTGCGGGAAAAATGATTTTGAACAAGGAGATCATATGAAAAGAACAGCGCAGGCACATTGGTCAGGAAATTTGAAAACCGGGAAAGGCGAAATCTCGACTCAAAGTGAGACAGTTAAGAACGTCAGTTATTCCTTCAACAAGCGTTTCGGTACAGAGCCAGGGACGAATCCTGAAGAACTCATCGGTGCCGCTCACGCAGGATGTTTTGCCATGGCGTTCTCCTTCGAGCTGGAGAAGGCGGGATTCACTGCCAGGGACATCGATGTGGAGGCGCAGGTGAATCTTGAGAACATCAACAACAACTGGACCGTGAATCGCGTGAATCTTGTGGTGAACGCTCAGGTTCCCGGGGCGAGTGAGGAAAAAATCCGGACCGCGGCGGAAACCGCGAAAGCAAATTGTCCGATCTCGCGACTTTTGAATGCCGAAATCACAATGGATCTTCGTACCGGAAAAAGCATGGCCGCCTAGTCTGATGCTTGAAAGGTCTGGCACTCCGCTTGCTT